>MNWT01000006.1 GCA_001872735.1 Verrucomicrobia bacterium CG1_02_43_26
TTGTCGGTTTTGCTACTTTTTTAGATTTTGGAGCAGGTTCATCATCCTCATCATCGTCCTCATCATCGAGATCGTCTTCGTCCGAATCATCATCCTCCTCATCGTAGTCATCATCGTCATCCCATTTCATGGTTTCGTCCTCTTCGATAGATTCCTCGTCCTCCTCTTCGACGTCAGGGAAGTCCTCTCCGATGTAATCCTTATCACTCGCCTTTTCGTCTTCCAGATCGAGCTCATAACCCTCTGGAATATAATCGAGGATACTCATAATTTCGGTAAAGACGTGAGTTGCTCGACCCTCCATTAAAGCAGCATTTTGAGCATCTCTGATTTCATCCTCGAGCTCATCAATGGTAAACGTGCTTTCAAATTCGATTAAGTCGTTGAGCATTTTCACTCGAGCCTTCGTGAGTTGGTGGATAAAATCGGCATAAGGGCTACGCTCTTCATCAACGACATCCGGCAGTGCAAAGAGAACCTCATCTTGCGCCAAGAAAGAACCGGCAGTGCGGGTGAGGCGGATGCGGCCTTTGCCCAAATCTTTATCGATTGCGAATTTGATAAAAGCGCTTTCAAGCAACTCCACAGGAAAACCATATTGAGCAACAAGGTCAAGGTGGTCTACGATGTAGTTCATTTGGCGCGGATCTACGATCCCTAAGCCATCAATATCCCAATGCACGGGATCACTAATCTCTTCAACCCACCAATTCACATCGTCCCCCAAGCGGACAATACACCATTCTAATTTTTTTGCTACTTTTGCCATAATATAATGTCAAACAATCATTTACCTTATTCCCTAGTTAAATCCAATAAAAAAATCCGGATTGCCTCGAGTTTCTTACCCTATTTTTTCAAAGAGAAACGAAACCTTGTTCTAGCATGCTCTTCCGGATTTGAAAAAAGGTTGATGCTCATCACTTAAACCATTTTGAACGAAGCCCGCCTAAGCGCTGGTTGCCTGTTTATTTAGCAGGGATCAAGTAATGGATTGGTTATTTTCAGTTCGCTACAGGCATACTACCCTGATCTCGAAGCGCTAAGACTCACATTACTATTTTCAAAAGCGTTTTTTTTTGTTATGAAAGTGGTTTACATCATGGGAGTACTTTACGAAAAACTCATTAGACCCACTATTTTCACGCAAGACCCGGAAAAGATGCATGATTATGCCATCTTGGGACTTAAATTACTTGCGCAAGCAGGCCCTGTACGCCGAATATTTGAATGGTATAACCAGAATAACAAGCAAAGCCATCCGGTAAATTTGTTTGGCCTGAGCTTTCCTAATATGGTTGGGCTGGCTGCCGGGTTTGACAAAAACGCAGTTTGTTGGACGGCGGCAAAAGCGCTTGGATTTGGCTTTGCTGAAATTGGAACCGTTACTCACATGCGCCAGCCCGGGAACCCCCGACCCAGGATACTGCGATACCCGCAACACGAAGCGATTATAAATCGCTTAGGCTTTAATAACGATGGAGCTGAAGCCGTGGCACAACGCCTTAGCAAATCTCCAAAAGGAAAGCGGAGAGCCTTTCCGCTAGGAATAAACATAGGAAAGACAAAGGCCATTCCTATTATAGAAGCCGCGAAAGATTATCTAGCAACATTCAATTTACTAGCGGACTACGCGGATTACTTTACCATCAACATCAGCAGCCCGAATACACCCGGGCTAAGAAAGCTGCAAGGGAAAGACCATTTACCCGCACTTTTAAAAGAGTTAAGAAAAGCGAATATTGATCGTGCACGGAAGATGGGGCAACCCATAGTCCCGATGCTTGTAAAAATATCTCCTGATCTTTCTTACACAGAGATTGATTCTATTCTAGAGACAATTTCCGCATTAGAATACGCTGGGATAATCGCGGTGAACAGTACGACCCAGCGCCCTGAATACATGAGCGGAATTGATGAATCCGGAGGATTAAGCGGGAAGCCATTACATGGATCTGCCGTGAATATCATCAAATACATACATCGTGCCACCGAAGGGAAACTACCCATTATTGGAGTAGGCGGGATTACCGATCCCAAGAGCGCGGGCGAGACATTAGATGCCGGTGCTTCCTTAATTCAGCTTTACACCGGCCTAATTTTCAAAGGGCCATTTTTGGCACGGGACATTGCAAACTCTTTGGCCTGGCGGCAAAAAGACTGGGTATAAGAAAGTAAGTTACTTTACTTTTTCAGCCCTCTTTTTTTTTTGCTTAAAGGACAATTTGTCTGTGTTAGCCTTTACCTGGATAGGCTCACCGGCTTTGATATTTCCGGATAGGATTTCTTCCGCTAGCGGATCTTCTATGTAACGTTCGATTGCGCGACGTAGAGGACGAGCGCCAAACTTTTTATCATAACCCTTTTCAGCCAGAAACTCTTTAGCATCGCTTGCTACTTCCAACTTAATATCCTGGTTAGCCAAACGTTTTGAAACCTTGTTGAGCTCGAGGTCAACAATTGCTTTAACATTTTCGCGACTGAGCGGATGGAAGATAACAATTTCGCTGATACGATTAATAAACTCCGGCTTAAAGATGCGCTTGGTTTCATCGAGAACGCGCTCCTTGATTTTATCGAAGTCCTGGCTGGCATTGATACCATGGCCAAAGCCGAGTGTGGCATCCTTTTGCAAGGCATCCGCACCGACATTAGATGTCATGATCAAGATGGTATTACGAAAATCAACGGTACGACCGAGGCTATCCGTGAGACGCCCATCTTCAAGCACTTGCAGTAAAATTTGGACGACATCGGGGTGCGCCTTTTCGATTTCGTCAAACAAGATAACGGAATAAGGCTTTCTGCGAACTGTTTCGGTGAGCTGGCCACCCTCATCATGACCGACATAGCCCGGAGGCGAACCGATGAGACGAGAGACTGCGAATTTCTCCATATACTCGGACATATCGAGCTGGATAATGGCATCCTGGTTACCAAACATTTGTTCGGCAAGAATTTTAGCCAAGTGGGTTTTGCCAACCCCTGTTGGCCCGAGGAACATGAAAGAACCAATAGGACGACGAGGATCCTTTAAATCCGCGCGAGAACGACGAAGGGCACGAGCGATCACCTTGGTAGCATCGTCCTGACCGACAATCCGTTTCTGCAATTCCTTTTCCATTTCGAGAAGTTGCTGGGATTCGGCACGCTCCATTTTCTTGAGCGGAATACCCGTCCAAGCGGAAACGACATGATGCATGGCATCCGCGTCCACGACAATTTTCATTTCATCGCGCTTACTTTTCCACGTTTCCAAAAGAACTTCCTTCTTTTCACGAAGTTGTTTTTCCTTATCGCGGGCTTTAGCGGCTTGCTCGAAATCCTGAGCATTAATGGAATCCTCCTTTAGGGAGCAGACCTGATCGATCTCACGCGTCAATTCCTCGATTTCCGGAGGACGGTTTAGCGCCTCGATACGAGCACGCGCACCAGCTTCATCGAGAATATCGATTGCCTTATCCGGCAGGAACCTGCCCGTGATGTAACGATCTGAAAGCTTTGCAGCGGCCTCAAGAGACTCATCCGTAAATTTAACATTGTGGTGCTCCTCGTATTTACTACGAATCCCTTTGAGAATTCTGATGGTATCCTCTACGGAAGGAGCCTCTACCTTTACGGATTGGAAACGACGATCGAGCGCGCTATCCTTTTCGATAAATTTGCGATATTCGGCAAGCGTGGTAGCGCCAATACACTGGAGCTCGCCTCGGGACAAGGCAGGTTTAAAAATATTAGAAGCATCCATAGCGCCCTCGGCAGCACCTGCGCCAACGATCGTATGAAGCTCATCAATAAAAAGAATGATATTCTTAGCCCTACGGATTTCATCCATAACAGCCTTGATACGTTCTTCAAACTGGCCACGATATTTTGTGCCCGCGACCATGAGAGCGAGGTCAAGCGTAACGACCTTACGATCGAGCAAAATTTCAGGAACCAAGCCAGAAGAAATTTCCTGAGCGAGCCCCTCTACGATGGCGGTTTTACCGACACCGGCCTCTCCGATAAGAACCGGATTATTTTTTGTCCTACGACATAAAATTTGAATGACGCGTTGAATTTCATCACGACGCCCGATGACAGGATCCATTTCGCCCTTGCGAGCCATTTCGGTGAGGTCGCGACCAAACGCCTTGAGCGCGGGTGTTTTCACATCACGCTTTTCTTCAGATTGAAGTTGAGGCGGAGGAGACGACAGCATGGACTCTTGCTCGGCTGAATAGTTGGGATCGAGCTCGGCAAGAATTTCGTTTCTGCAACGCTCGATATTAACATCTAAAGCTTTGAGCACACGTGCGGCTACACCCTCCCCCTCTCTTAAGAGACCGAGAAGAATGTGTTCTGTGCCAATATAAGAATGGTGAAGCGCTTTAGCCTCTTTACCTGCGAGGGCGAGCACCTTTTTCACCCGTGGCGTAAAAGGAACGTTAGGCGAAGGCTGAGATTCGGCACCCATGCCAACCTGTTTTTCAACGGCAGCGCGAACGGTCTCGAGATCGAGCCCCATTTTCTGAAGGACGTTGACAGCGACTCCTTGGCCGAGATTAATGAGCCCCAAGAGCAAGTGTTCCGTCCCAACATAGTTGTGATAAAAACGATCTGCCTCTTTTCGAGCTAAGGCAAGGACCTGTTGAGCTCGGGGTGTAAAGTTATTCATTGGCTCCATGATGTATGATCCTTTCTGTACTTATTTACAGGCTAACTTATTTTTCCAAAAAATACAAACCTATTACACAGCTAATTACCGTTAGTAAAAAGTTTACGCTATTTCTCCCTCAACGAAACAACGGCTCGGGGAAAGATCTAAAGAGCTCACGCAGATTTTGAGAGCGGACACCATCGCGTTCTTCCGGAGATACCAAGTGATCTGAGATCATTTGGATATGGCCAGGCTGTGAGTTGATGAATTGGCAATCGATGGCAGCTCTATGTGATTCAGGGAAGACACCTAAGTCTACCGCAAGACGCATGAGAGAGAGCAAGTTCATGGATTCGCCTGAAGTGACACAGTGCCCGTGAATGAGAATACCAAAAGCGCGACCAATTTTATCATGAAGCTTTGTGCGCTCCCCCTCCAAGAGGCGATTGCGCGCGTTTAGCTCTTGTTCAATGATTGTATTAAAGACACCAGTGAGCCGTTTGATAATCTGTTGTTCGCTTTCTCCAAGTGTTTGTTGATTAGAAATCTGAAAGAGACTACCACTGGCATCTGAGCCTTCACCAAAAAGGCCACGGACGGCGATGCCGAGTTGATTAACCGCGCGAATAACCTTTTCCATTTGGTCTGAAATAACAAGCCCCGGAAGGTGCATCATAACGGAAGCGCGCATGCCGGTACCGAGGTTTGTGGGACAAGCGGTTAAGTAACCGAACTCCGGCGAAAAAGCGTAATCGAGTTTACCCTCGAGGTTAGAATCTAACGAATCTATGGCCCGCCAAGCTTTTTCAAAATTAAAACCACTTTTCAAAACCTGGATGCGTAAGTGATCTTCCTCATTCACCATGATCGCGCAGCTTTGGTCCTTGTTAACAATGACACCGGAACCTTTGCGAGATTTTGTAAATTCGGGACTAATGAGATGACGTTCGACTAATATTTGACGCTCGAGCTCGTTGAGCTTATGAATTTCGAGACAGCTGGATTGCTTCATGGGCGTGATGTCCGTGGCCGCCTCTTTGCATTTTTTAAAAATCTCCACGCGCAGTTTTTCGTCTGCCTGGCCAGGGAATATGCGATCTAAATTTCTAGCCAAACGAATACGAGTACTCAGTACAACGGGGCCGATATCGGTGCCAGAAATGATTTCCGTCTTAGCTTTTAGCAGTTTTTCTATGGGGGATTTTTCCGCAGGCATAATAGGATTAGTCCTTTATATTATTTGTGAATGATTTAATTTGATCACGGAAACGAGCAGCGTCCTCGTAACGCTCTTCTTTAATAGCCAGCTGAAGTTGTTTTTCCAAATCCTTGAGCTTAGACTTGAGTTGCTTACGATTGAGAGAGCATTTGGGAACTTTTCCGACATGGGACACGCCCTTTTGGATGCTTTTAAGAAGCGGGATCAAGAGGTCATGAAATTCGGTATAACATTGTGGGCAGCCCAAGAGACCTTTGTTGTTAAAGTCTTGTGTCGTACAGCCGCAGTTTTTGCAGCTTACCTGGCCTGTTTGAAAAAGGTTAGCAGCTAGTGCTTGTTCGAATTGACCGGAAAGAAGATCTTCGATGGAAATGCCTTTGGGATCTGCAATTCCCTTTTCTTTGGCACAGTCTACACACAAGTTAATCTTGTGCATTTTGCTGTTAATAATTTGGGTCAAATGAACCGTGGCCTCCTTTTCACAGAGGTCACACTTTATTGGCTTTTTCTTGTCACCCATAGTATTGATGATCCTAGCATTTTCGGCTCAATAAAGAAACAAAAATGCTAGGAGGCGTTGGAAGATTGATTAGAGCAAGGTGCCCTCTTCTGTCACCTTTTTGCGGAAAACATCTAGGAAACGAAGAGTGTATTCCCCAGGCGTGCCTGTGCCAATAACGCGACCATCGATATTGATGACGGGAATAATCTCGGCAGCGGTACCCGTGAGGAAGCATTCATCGGCATTCCAAACGTCGTAGCGCGTGAGAGGAGATTCTTTAACCGGTACGTTAAGGGACTCGGCAATCTCGATAATACATTGGCGGGTAATTCCCTTGAGCGCTCCCTGGGAGGACTCCGGAGTGAACAGTTTGCCCTTATGGACGATAAAAAGGTTGTCACCCGTACACTCGGACACTAAGCCATTGGCGTTGAGCATGATGGCTTCCATGTAACCATGTTGCTTGGCCTCCATTTTGGCGAGGACGTTATTCAGGTAGTTTAGGGACTTGATCATTGGCGGCAATGCATCCGGATCGTTGCGCCTTGTGGGAACGGTGATGATCTTTAAGCCGTTTTTGTAAAACTCTTCCGGATAGAGCTTAATTTTGTCTGCAATGATGATTAATTGAGGATCCTTGCAGCTAGAAGGGTCTATGCCTAGATCTCCCGGGCCACGAGTGACGACCAGACGAATATAACCATCTACAAGGCCATTGGTACGGCACAGTTCGCATACGGCATCAGAAATTTCCTGACGCGACCATGGCAAGTGGAGCATAATGGCCTTTGCGGAGTATTCGAGCCGCTCCAAGTGTTCATCGAGTTTAAAGACACAATTTTCGTAGAGGCGAATGCCCTCGAAGACCCCATCGCCGTAGAGAAGACCGTGGTCAAACACAGAGATTTTAGCATCTTCTTTATCGAAAAGTTTTCCGTTAATGTATATCTTCATAAGCTTAAAAGTGATTTACCCTTCATAAAGGAAAACGAACGGTATGTCCAGCAATGACAGAAAATAATATTGTCTTTCAAGCTGTTAAAAATAGGATAGTAGACTTATCATTCAGGAAAGAGCGAGCATGAGCACGAAAACAAAAACAGCCATAACACCCACGAGAGCAGAAGATTACCCCGAGTGGTATCAACAAGTAATCAAAGGGGCGGATCTTGCAGAAAACTCTCCGGTGCGCGGGTGCATGGTGATCAAACCCTGGGGATATGCCTTATGGGAAAACATACAAAGAGTACTGGATAAAAAATTTAAAGACACGGGCCACAAGAACGCTTACTTCCCCCTCTTTATTCCGAAAAGCTATTTGGAAAAAGAAGCAAAACACGTAGAAGGATTTGCCAAAGAGTGCGCGGTAATCACGCATTCTCGATTGGAAGTAGGACCAGACGGCGAACTCGTACCCGCCTCCCCCTTAGAAGAGCCCTTGGTGGTGCGCCCCACTTCGGAAACCATAATTGGAGAGATGTTTTCAAAATGGGTACAATCGCACCGAGATTTACCCCTATTGATAAACCAGTGGGCCAATGTTGTCCGTTGGGAAATGCGTACCCGGATGTTTTTGCGAACCATGGAGTTTCTGTGGCAAGAAGGCCATACGGCGCACGCGACTAAAGAAGAAGCCCTACAGGAAACCCGCCAGATGCTGGATGTTTATGTAGAATTTTGCGAACAGTATTTGGCAATGCCCGTTATAAAAGGAGAAAAAACGGAAAGTGAACGCTTTCCCGGAGCCGATATTACTTTCTGCATAGAAGCGTTAATGCAAGACAAGAAAGCATTACAAGCAGGAACATCGCACTTTTTGGGGCAAAATTTCTCAAAATCCGCCAACATACGCTTTTTGGACCAAGACAGCAAAGAACAGTATGCCTGGACGACCTCTTGGGGAATGAGTACGCGCGTCATTGGCGGGATGATCATGACGCACGGGGATGACAATGGAATTATAATGCCACCCAGACTTGCGCCAACGCACATCGTTATCCTACCCGTTCTACACAAAGAAGAAACGAAAGCGATGGTACTTGAATATGTTCAAGCATTGAAGCAATCACTAGAAAGCATTTGTTATTTTGGCCGAATACTTGAAGTAGAAGTTGACCAACGGGATATACGAGGAGGAGACAAGCGCTGGCAGTGGGTAAAGAAAGGCGTACCGATTATTTTAGAAATTGGACCTCGGGATATTGAAAATGATGCTATGTTCATGGGCAGAAGAGATAACGACCCTAGCGATCGAAAATCCATCAACCGCAAAGACCTTTTGGCAAACGTTGCCGATATTCTTGACGAGATACAAAATACCTTATTACAACGAGCACGTGATTTTGTAGCCGCCAATACCGTCAAAATAGACAACAAAGAAGATTTTTATGCGTTCTTTACGCCGAAGAACGAGAATAAACCCGAGATACACGGTGGATTTGCCTACGCTCACTGGAACGGCAGCGCGGAAGTTGAAGAACAGATCAAGAAAGACCTGAAAGTGACGATACGCTGTATACCGATTGAAGAAGACAAGGAACCGGGCAAATGCGTTATTACAGGAGAACCCAGTAAACAGCGCGTTTACTTCGCAAAATCCTATTAAAGGAGCTTACATTTCTTCGAACTGACGATCGAAAAGATCTTCCATTTCGTCCAGCAAGGCATCTGCCCCTGGGCCATCGGCGATGAATAGAAGTTCAGAACCCTTCGCGGCAGCAAGCATCATTAGCCCCATGATACTTTTTGCGTTTATTTCTTCGGAGTTTTTGCGAATCCACACCTCGGTATCATTGTAGCGATTGGAAACGCGAACAATCATGGCAGCAGGACGCGCGTGAATACCCATTTTGTTCTTCACGATCAAAGTACGTTCTTTAGCTCCTTTAGCTGCTGTCACATCACTAGATTCCACGATTTTTTGATCCACAACAAGTAAATAAATTTTTTTTCAAAAAAAGAAGTTGATAATAAGGGTAATGGGATTGTAGGCGCTTAATAAAAAGCAACACAGACAAAGTAAGATTCTTAGATTTGAGTGGGAGTGTCGTCAAGAAAAATATGCGAATAAACCCCTTGATGGATAAAGGAACCATAGGATAAACCCAGCTCGATAGTTGTGTGATTTGCGAACCCGTATGAAAATAAAAATCAAAAAGCAGTTGACGTGAGGCGGCAAATTGCTACGATATCTACAACAAGTCGGCGAGATAGCTCAGTCGGTAGAGCAGAGGACTGAAAATCCTTGTGTCGGCGGTTCGATTCCGCCTCTCGCCACCACTTATTCCCCCTATTTATTGAATACCTCAAAAACGTTATTTTTTGCGAGCCGTTATCATCTTTGATAAGAAAAATTATTGACCTTTGATTTTGAAGCGGACAAAAAGTAATAACACGTTTCTAAATTTTTCTTTAGAACGAAACCCGAAAAGACAAACAACAAAAACCCAATGAAGAAAAAACTACTCACACTACTTTTTGCAGGGATTATCACCACCTCTGGCTGGATGTACGCGGAAAGCGGCGAAGCAATGCAGAACCCTTGCGCTATTAAAATGGAAGCTAAGGCCAATGCAATGATGACAGAAGCCAAAGAGATGATGGCAGAATCCAAAGAAAAAATGGATAAGGCTAAAGATGCTATGCTCGATGCAAAGCAAATGCGCAAAGAAGCCAGAGCCAAGAAAAAAGAATCACGTATTATGATGCGTGACGCAAAAGAGAAAGAAAAGCAGTCTAAAATGACTCGATAAATCCACTTTAATAGAGTTAAACTTTAAAAAGCAGCTTGGGTATTCCCGGCTGCTTTTTGTTTGGATTTGCAGTTGGTTTAATCCATTTAAAGACTTTTTTTTCAGGATTTGTTATCTACAAATAAAGTTGACACCCTGTATTGAAGCGTAAGAAAATAACGATACTAAGATGAGAGTGACGATGAATGCCATTTTCAGCTACCTAAAAATCAACCCCACAATGCTATGAGAAAAAAAATTATTACCTTACTTCTTACCCTCACCATTGGTGCTACAAGCTGGAGTTTTGCAGCTCAAAACCCCTGCGAAAAGGGAATGATGAACGGCATGGATAAAAATGCATGCCAAGAGCACATGAAGAAAAACATGAAAGACAAGTCTGACATGATGAATAAAAAAGCTGACGATGCCAAGAAGGATGCTCAAAAAAAGAAAGATGACGCCAAGGACATGAAGAACGATGCGCAAAAGAAGAAAGATGAGGCCAATCAAAAGATGAAAAACCATAAGTATTAGAATAGATCACTTTCATTGAAATAAAAAAGAGCAACTTTCCGGTTGCTCTTTTTTTATATAAGAAGAAAAAAGGTTGACGACAGCGACACGAGGGCGAAAAATAACGTTACCTAGACTAGGCAAAATTTGCCCAGTAGGTAAAAATTATTAACGAAAGCTAACCCTTATGAAAAAAAAGATCATTACCTTATTTACCTTGGCCTTAATTGGCTTTGGATCATGGATGAGTGCGGAACCACATTACGGAAGTAATCCTTGCAACCCGAATCCTTGCGAAATGAACCCCTGCCTCAATGCTTGCATGGAGAACCCCTGCGAGTACATGTATCCAAACCCATGCGAAAATGCGTGTGACAAAAAAGACATGATGAAAAAGAATGCGTGTCAGCCTTGTAACAAAGACATGAAGAAAAAGAATTCCTGCAATCCCTGCATGAAAAACAACAAGACGAAAAAGGGAAATTAAACGATTTTCTATTTTAAAGCCAAAAGACGGGCAATTTTTTGCCCGTTTTTTTTATTAGTATAGACCTTTTTAGTTTTTTGCCCTAGAGTGCAAGAAGCTTTTAAGAATAAACATTTATTAAAAAAAACCATGTCTAAAGAAAAGAAAGACAAACAAGATAGTGTAAGCCACGTTATTCAGAACCGTTTTTTAGAGGAAAGAAAGATATTCCTATGGGGCGGTGTGGATGATGATTCCGCGAAAGCGGTGACGGAGCAACTGCTTTATATGGAAGCCGTTAACCCGGGCAAGGATATCAATTTTTATATCAACACCCCCGGTGGTTCTATTACTGCGGGAATGGCTGTTTATGATACGATCAAGATGATCGAATCTCCTGTAAATGTGATCGTGACGGGGATGGCTGCTAGCATGGGCTCAATCCTATTAAGCGCGCCGGAAAAAGGTAGGCGCTTTTTGTACCCGCATTCACGTGTGTTAATCCACCAGCCATTAATTATGGGCCGTATTATCGCGCCCGCGGTGGACATTAACATACAGGCTCAGGAAATGGAGCGTTTGCGCAGCGAGTTGAATGAAATTTTATCCAAAGCATCCGGCCAGCCTCTAGAGAAGATTCAAAAGGACACGGATCGCGATTTCTACATGACCGCTAAGGAAGCGATTGCGTACGGGCTTGCAGACAAAATCGTAGACAAGTTTATCTAAACTTTTAAATTTTATTGTAATAAAAGCCCATGAATGTTTTTCATGGGCTTTTGTGTTTTAAGAACAAAAAGCAACCCCATGCCTATTTTGATCAATTCTCTTGAAAAGGAAATTTCTGCTTGCTGCTTATGATTCTCACGCGAATGAATCGAATCAAATCCTTGGCGTCATCCCCGCCGATCAACTCCTGTCTATAGTAGGCTTTGATAAGCTGAATAGGTGTCAGTAAATTTGATTCCTTCACGTTGGTTAAACGAGGATATGCGGATAGTGCAGAATAACAATCCGGCATAAGCCAATGGTATTGGCCCTCAGCATTATAACCCCGTTTATGAAACAACTCCTTGAACCGCTTCAAATCGACTTTGCGGATTGCGTCTTCGAGATGCAGTCCTCTTGAGATATCGGCCAAGAGCTGCCTTCGCGCCTTTAGCGATTGTTCCCATTTTTCTCGAACAGGTGATCCCTCGTACCAAGAGAAATCCATTTTGCTTTCCTGAAGTGCAGTTGCCGCGGTACTGATCACCTCATCAATACGCTTTTCACTTAAGCGGGAATACATATCTTCAAAGACGTTAGCGAGATTCGCCAAATCAATCTTTACTAGATCTGGGTATTTATGAGCAAACGCATTTTCAAACCAAGATCTCAGGGTACTACGATCTGAAAAACTACCTGAAAAACTTAAATCCCTTGGGTAAACGACGTGTTTATTTTCGCCAACGCTTTCCACCATTAAGCGATTAAGCTCTAGCCGTTCGTTTCCGAGAAAAAGATTATTCACCATCAACTCCTCAAAATTGGAAATGTTTATGAAACCTGATTTGGAGTCTAAGTTTTTTTGATTCTCAGGTATCCGTTGAATAATTACAGGCGCGCCATCACGCTCCGACCCAACAATCTGCTTCAGTGGATATTTGGGAGAACAAATTTTATATAATTTCGAAGCAACGTAGCCCTCCGTTGAGCCACCTTGAGTTTTAACCACTTTAAATTTATCAAAATTCATTTCCTCTTTGATATCAAAGCCGCGCCAAACAGAATACGGCAGTTTGTAAACATCTTCAGCATGTAACCAATTGGGGTTTACTTGAGTAATCACCCTTGTTTTCTTAAGAAAGCCTTGTTCGTACCTGTTATATATCGTGTTACTACAGTTAAATTTTGGTATCTGAATCCCACCGCATGGTTGCGAAAAGTTATAGGGCTTAGACAAGAAACCTGCTGTTTTAAAATCAAGCGGTGAGAGATTTGGTTTACTTAACTGAACTTTCGGCTGATGACTTGAGCGAGCTAAAGAATAACACAAAATCTGCATAATAAGCCCAATGAATAATACCCTTCTATTCATCCACAGTAACTCCCGGAAAGTAGGATGTATTACAAAAACCGTGTCCGAACCATACTTCTGCTTTAATACTTTTAGATAGGCTATTAAGATTGATTGCATATCATCAAGGGAAAGCTCTTTTTTTAAATCAATATCTATCTTACGATTCTTAAGATCCTTTTCTGTAATAGTTACTCCCACAGTATCGGTTAAGTACTGGAGATTCCGTTGTTTCAGATCAAGGGTAATTTCTTTATCGACTTTCCTGGAACAACTCCAAGAAGAAAAGTACTGATGCCAAGTATGATATTTAGTAGGCGGAGACTTTAATTTAATTTTATTAATCATAGCTTATGTCTTTTATTTATAAATAAATTATCCCGAACTATGACGCAATAATCCGACAGCGTTCAAGTAAAGCATGAAATTAAAGCAGGTTTTGGCGAACCTGTAAAGCGCAACTTAAAGCTTAGACAATTGGTCTGCCCATTTTGTCGCCAGAAGGGCTTCGCCATGCCTCCAGGCAATGCGCATAGCATCCGGAAGAATAAACTCCAGACGATTCTTGGGTACTTGAGATTGCTCTACCAAGATTATATAAAGTCTAATTGCTTGATTGATGGCATCCAGAGAGGCATAGAATTTAGCAATATCGCTCGCCAAGACCTGTTCTTCTGGATCGATATAAGCCAGCTCTTGCGTAAATGCGAGCGTCTTTAGCACCTCATCTAGAGGATCTCCTTCAAGGACTTGCATTTTAGCGGTCAGTAAGGCTAGAGCCAATCCATTAAATTTTGCTAAGTAGTTTTTGCCCTCCTGAACTGCCTCTGATAGGAGACCGACTTCTTCCAATAATCGCATTTTGCGAATAACAGCATATTGACCGAGCCATGTAGGATGCCTATTAACTTCTTGGAGCTGCTCTTTGAGATCTACTTTAAAAGGACGGTAGAGCGGGTCTCCAATGAGAACCCCTTGCCAACTCAAGACAGGCAGTGCATAAAAAGCGGCTTCACCAAGAGTGTGACCAGCCGCAAGGGCTTCCAGCAAAAGATCGATGCGATAGGAAAGATTGATTTCAGGTTCGTAGACGTTGCCCAGAGTCGCAGTGATACCGTGAGCGACCAAGGGGCCAACCCAGCCATCCGTATGTGAATGAAGGGTTTGGGCGGATGTACTATGTAAATGGACACCGATTGCCCCGGGAGGGAATAGGAATTCGTCCTCCGCAATCGGGCCAGCCATATTTTTAGTCCAGCAACCGAAGTAAATCGCGGGAGCATCGAAACGGTCATCCGGGCCTATCAGTTCTCCCTCAGAGTAATCGATTGCGAGGTCGAAACCGAGTTCATCGATGTAAGCCGCGGTAACTTCTAGCAGGCGATTACCCCTACGATCCGGGCCAGACGGGCCTAAATCGATATAGGCTCTTCCCTGCAGACCGGTTTGTTCTGCGATAATTGCGTTATCGATGATGCGCTTGATGGCTGTTTCGGAAGGGCCATCTAAACGCGCAACCAAGATAATTTTTTGAGTGATATCATCCGAAGGGGATTTGTTGCGAAACAGAGGGTTCTCGATGTAGCCGATGGACTGTGCATCAGGATAAGCAAGAAGTGCTAGCTCGCTATCCACAGCAGCGTAATTAACTTCAAATTCATCATCCCAGATATCCTTCTCCCCTTCATTTTCTTTATCGAGAATCTCTTGGTCTTGGGCAATTTTTAGAGGGATGCCCTTACAGACAACTAGAAAGTCTATTTTATGGCCAAACGGTATAAGGTTTATTCGACCCTCTAAATCAAAATTGTTGGCATCATGGGCTTCAATCCATTTTTGCTCAACCAAAGTAGCCAGCAAAGGATTAAAAACGGTATCAACAAATTCTTTCCAGGAAACTTCTTCAGACAAAGCCGTATCGAGCTCAATGAGATTTTCCTTAGGGATATTTCTCATCTGCATGTAGTACTCGGCGATTGCTCGAGATTTGGGCAAATTTTTATTTGCGAGGACGACTATGTTTTCCGGCTTAGGCTCCCGGGCAAAGAGAGAGAAAGTGCAGGATAAAATAAGGGTACAGATGAGCCAAGTGCGCATACGTGTATTCTATAGGTTTCGTTGCATGAAACAATACTTTATGTATTATTTGTTTTTAACGATTGCTCGGGCATTATTTAAAGATCGATTGTATTGCAAAATACCATTCATGATCCCTTGAGCCAGCTTTTGCCGGTAAGCAGCGGATGATATCTTGGAAGCTTCCTTAGGGTTACTGATGAAGCCTGCTTCGACTAAGATACCCGGGCATGTAATGTCTTTTAAGACCTTAAAATTAGCGCGCTTGAGGCCTCGATCATTTCCATTCACGTATTGACGCAAGGAAGTCTGCACATAGTAGCCGACCAAAACATTCCAAGCGTTGTTCTTGTTGCCTGAATAATTTTGATTGTTTATGGATCTGAGGACGTAGGTTTCTATGCCCGCAACGTTTTGCTTGTTACTGCCTACAGAATTAAAGTGGACGCTGACAAACAGATCTGCATTAGCAGCATTGGCGATACTCGAGCGCCTACCTAGTTCAATAAAAGTATCGTTACTACGCGTTAAAGTTGCGGAATAACCTGCTGAGATCAGAAGCTTTTGCAAACGCTTTGCGACGTCCAAAGCCATCTCCTTTTCTTTCAAATTAAGCCCTGTGTTAGTAGTCCCGGGATCCTTCCCGCCATGGCCGGCATCAATCACAATATTATAAAGCTTGGGCGGAAAACCCTGCGCATGGGGTAATAACAGAGGAGCCAAGGTATTTTTATAATCATGCTGACTTAAATAGAATTTCCCATTATGGCATTTTACAGGGTATTCAAGCAGAATGATATGCCCGTTCAGGGTAATCGTTGCGCTATCTTTACGAAACGTGAATCGAGCTGTTTTCCCCTTTAGCCCTACCTGTTCGTCCTTGGCGATCGTATAAAACTTCAAGCCCATCTTTTTTCCCATCTCCTTAATGGGAAAATAGAAGATGCCGTTAATCTTGGCCTGATTTGCCTGTACTTGCGTGAGTAGAGGCGATACAAGACCGACTAACAGTAAGGCAAAAAAAGCAAGCTGATACCTTCTCATATGCTAGGACATGGGAAGGCCATGGGGATTATGCCTCTTCTGTTTCGTCTTGGACGTTAAATTTCAGCTTACGCTTTTTTTCCGGTAAAGGAGACAGCGTAACGGATAAATTCCTGCCCGCAAAACGAGGCGGCGCATCAGGGGTGCCTATTTGCTCCAAGTCACTGACCGTGCGATTGAGGATTTCGAAACCCATTTGCCGGTTATCCATTTCACGACCACGAAAAGCGAGGGTTACTTTTACCTTATTACCATCATGAAGAAAGCGTTCTGCGTGACGCATTTTTGTTTCGTAGTCATGGGTATCGATATTGAGCCGTAGCTTGACTTCCTTTAACTTGGTAACATTGGTTTTAGTACCCTTTGTTTTTTTACCCTCGTCATACAGGAATTTGCCATAATCAAGAATTTTGCAAACCGGAGGACGTGCATCGGGAGAAATTTCGACTAAATCTAATTGCTCTTTTTTTGCGAGAGCTAGAGCATCCTCTGTAGGAACAACTCCAATTTGCCTGCCATCAGAGGCGATAAGACGGACTTGAGGGACTCGGATACGTTCGTTTCTTCTATGCTTTGAGGTACGTTGGTTGTCGCGTCGTTTAAAATAGGGTGGTTTATTCCCTGAAAAGGATTTTCCGGTCATTAATTCTTGATTAGTTGTATTGTGGTTGATGATATGAAAGCTAAAGTAAAACGAACTTTCATAGGTGATGATACACCGGAAAACCGCTTTGTTTCAATCTTTTTCTTAAGCTGAAAGAAAGACAAGTGATTAACAATCTTACTTATAAAAAGCTTATTGGCTAAGCAGGTAGAAGTGGCTTTTTTCAGAATGCAGAA
Organism: Verrucomicrobia bacterium CG1_02_43_26; assembly: GCA_001872735.1. Taxonomy (NCBI): domain Bacteria; kingdom Pseudomonadati; phylum Verrucomicrobiota; species Verrucomicrobia bacterium CG1_02_43_26. Next base: position 17,096 of record MNWT01000006.1, read on the forward strand.
ACAGGGCATATTTATGCATATTCATTGCCTGACTTTCGACATTCTCGTTACCTAGATTCTCTAAGCCATACTGTGTCACGCAAGTCATTTTAAGATTTAAACCCTTTAAAAATGCACCCATTACCGCAGTAGACAAACATGGCGAAATATCCTGATTAAAGGTTCCATCTTTAATACTCATGAGATCACAAAGATCCTCTTTGCTTAAACGAAAATCATCACTCATGTCTGCGCCATTGAGCTCTGCTTTGACTTGGTGCGCAATCGCGTTTCGCATAAGCCCAAAAACAGCTAAGCTGTTCTCTTCTCCAGCAATTAATTTTTCAAAACGATCTAATGCTGTAAAAGGTTCTTGCTCGATTTGATCTAAAAAGTCTAACATTAAAGAAGCCCCTTTGCTCATACGACTATATCGGGCCTCGTACGACTCTTGCTGAGCACCATTCTCCTCTACTACCGCGCTATCTAGCCCCTTTAATAAAAAAGTTCTGTACTTATCGATGAACGCTTTTCTATCCTCGCTATTAGGAATGTTTTGGAACTCAGAAATAAGTGCGTAATTTATGGAAATCAAACCACAATTATGCCCATGATCCGAGGGGTTCATAATCGTTTTATAGACGGTATTGGTAAATTTTTTGACGCCTTCTGCAATTTCGGTATAAAGACTTGAAATCACTTCCATCCCCTTTTGGAAGCCCCAATTATATTTTTTTTTCGTTTCAACTTTACGACTATCCAAGCTTGAACCCTTTATACTAAAGTCCTTATTAACCTTACTCCGCTTAACGGTTCTTTCACCATTATCAATTTCGCTAGAAGTAAGGTCTCTCTTACAGGATGTGGATTTAGTTCTTGATATCATATTCATCATCAATAGTACAAATAAATGAACATAATGTCAATAACATAACGTATTATAATACAATAAAAACACTACCCCTTGAAACTAAAATTACAGCAAACTACTTAATTAATTAGTTTTTTTGCTAAACTGATGGCATTTTTGAAGCTTTTGTGGCTAGCGATGCCCTTGCCGGCGATATTATAGGCAGTGCCATGATCTGGGCTCGTTCTGATGAATGGAAGCCCGAGAGTGATGTTTACTGAGGTATCAAAATCGATTAATTTGAGCGGGGCTAGTCCCTGATCGTGGTAGAGAGCGACAACGATATCAAATTCGCCTTGAGAATGCCGCCAAAAAAGGGTGTCTGCGGGAAGCGTTTTAGGCAAAAGCCCAGTAAATTGGATTTGGAGGGCTTGAAGCAGAGGATTGATCCATGAAAGCTCTTCACTTCCAAGCAAACCGCCCTCCCCTGCGTGCGGATTTAGGCCACAGACGGCTATTCTAGGCTCGAGTATTCCCAAAGATAAGCAGAGGTCATGAGCCGCGACTATGGATGCTGTAAGGGCTTCTTTAGTTAAATACCGGCCAACTTGCATAAGCGGAATGTGCCAGGTGGCAAGAACCACTCGAAGCTTGCCCCCTGCAAATGCCATGACAGGCTCTCCCCCCCAAACATCCGCAAAGAATTCCGTTTGGCCTGGGTAATGGAAGCCAACCTGTTGCATTTCGTGCTTATTTACAGGGCCAGTAACGACCCCGGAAAATTGTTTATTCACACAGCCCTCTGCGGCAATTCTCAGGGCATCAAAAGCAATTTTAGCCCCTTCAAGAGAAGGCTTGCCCGGAGTAAGTACATAAGAGCCATTGCCAACTACCATTTTATTTACCGCAGACAGAGCGTCTAGCCATTGAGCAGGCCCGATAAAGCAATAATTATTTAACGACTCGCGGCAACTTGATAGCCAAGCTGAAATCACTTCAGGACCGACACCTGAGGGATCTCCACAGGTAATAGCAATAGGCAAGCTGCTCATAAGGTACAATGCCTAATCGATATCATATCAAAGCTCTTGTTTCCCCAATGCTTGCTCAAGATCAAATCTAGTTGATTGTTTATTTTTTTCGAGCCGCGCTTGGATATAGTTGGTTCCATCCGCAAAAGCGCTTAACAATTGTTCTGCTTGTTTTTTTTGCGCTTCGTTATAATTATGGCCAAAACGCTCTGCCTTTTTTGCGATGAGTTCCCTTAGTTGCTGACCTAATGTTAAGGCAAGGGATTCTGTAGCAATACAGTGTGCTTTACTACAAGGGGTATCTGAATTAACGAGATTTCTATATTCAATAAATTTTGTATTTGCTTGAGCGCATAGTTGTTTTAGATCTTCATGCCCTGTGTGTTGATCTAGATTAGATTGAAAGACCTGAAAAAGATTTTCAAAAAATAATATACTGGCTTCCTCATCCTCTAACTCTTTCTGCGTAAAACCGAATTGGGTATAGCAGGTAATGCTTTGCGGTATAGCAGCATATACAGCGTCTAAGCCGGCAATGGCAATCAATGTAATTAAAACAATTGTTTTCATTTTTCTATTATTTTTATGTTACAGAAAAAGCCAACATAAAATCTTCTATTCCTAGTTACCCCGTTCGCAGAGAAGAGATAATTCCTTTTTTGCCCTTTTGATCAAAGAAGGACAAGAACACTTCCGCACAGCGTGTTGAAGCAAGACCCTCTTCTTTTGCTTTTTTGGCTTTTTCGTAAGGATTCCCCTGGGTGCTGTAAACGGCTTGGAAACAACGTTTGAGCTCAATAATTTCCTCACGAGGAATTTCACGACGCTTCAAACCGATTAAATTGAGGCCTGCAAGCTCGTTGCGTTCGGCGATCATTGAAAAAGGAGGCGTATCAAGCGTCATACGGGCGCCACCGGCGATTATAGAGCCCTCCCCTATTCTTAAAAATTGGTGGGCACCGGCGCCTCCCCCCATAAAGCAATAGTCATCGATTTGGGCAAATCCTCCCAATAAAACGGCATTGGCTAATATCACCTGATTGCCCACGATGGCATCGTGCCCTACGTGACTAGCGGCCATGAGCATACTGCCCTCCCCGATCGAAGTATACCCTCCCTCAACGGAACTGCGGTGAATGGTAACATGTTCCCGAATAACGACATGAGAGCCGATCTTTACCCCCCCGCGAATCGAGACATCAAAATCCTTAATTTGAGGTGCGCCACCGATGACACTAAAACTGTCTACTGAAATGCCATTTCCCAAAATAGAGCCCCTACGGATAACTGTATTTGCCGCCAGCGTACAATTTTCGCCAATAACAACATCGTCCTCCACAATACAGTAAGGGCCTATGGTTGTGTTCCGCCCAATTTGAGCCGTATCTGAAATAATAGCGGTTGGGTGAATGGCCCCCGTCTCTTCGCTTAAAAGCATCCTACTGTTTTCCATATTTTTTTAACAAGCTCCAGATCAATATTACCCTGCACAACGGCATGCCCGATTTTTTGCATGACTACGAAACGCAGGTTGCCGCCGATAGTTTTTTTGTCGCGGTACATCGCATTGATTAAATCATCTATATTCAAAGGAGAACGTAAAGTCGTTGGAAGTCCACAAGCCGTGAGTGCTTCGTAAACGGAAGTGACATCTTGCTCGCTGATATAGCCTAATTCATGAGACAAACATGCTGCCAGGCAAAGACCGATGCTAACTGCCTCCCCATGTAAGTACTCCCCATACCCTGCCACTACTTCGATAGCATGCCCGAACGTGTGCCCGAGATTGAGTAACGCCCGACCACCGGTAGATGACGTATCCTCCCGCTCATCCTCTTGAACCAGACTGGCCTTAATAGCGCAACTGCGGTGAATAATAGCGATAAGGCGATTCGTATCGATAGGTGATACGGGATGCTTTCGCAGGTCATCAAAGAAAGCCCTGTCTGCTAAGAGACCGCATTTCACGACCTCTGCCATACCCGCGCTAAATTCCCGTTCCGGAAGTGTTTTAAGGAAATCCACATCTATAAAAACGCCCTTGGGCTGATGAAAGACACCGACCAAATTTTTGCCCGCAGGAATATTGACCGATGTCTTTCCACCCACACTACTATCTACCATCGCAAGGAGCGTTGTAGGGACTTGATAGAAATCGATTCCACGCAAATAGGTGCCCGCGGCCATGCCTGCGAGGTCTCCCATAACACCACCGCCTATGACGAACAAAGAAGAATTACGGTCCAATTTGCTTTGAACGAGAAAATCGTAAACGTCTGCTAACGAAGCCAAGGATTTTGTTTTCTCGCCCGACGGGAGGACGATTGTTGGTGTTTGGCCGAAGGCTTGTTTAATAAATGCTTGCTGCCACTGGGCGACACCTATGTCTGTGACTAAGGCAACGGAGCCAGTAAGCCACTTGATAAATGATTTAATATCGCCGGCAATCCCCTTCCCGATAGTAATGGGATAAGAACGTTCTCCTAGCTCTACTGTGAGCGATTGTGTGTCAGGCGTTTTCATTAAAATCAAACAAAGCGTTTACGTAATCCTCTACGGAGAAAGGCTGCAAGTCCTCCGCCCTTTCACCCAAACCCACATAATAAATAGGGATACCCAGCTCTCTGTAAATGCCGACCAAAGCGCCCCCGCGGCTAGTACCATCAAGCTTAGTAACAATTAATCCCGTAAGACCAAAGTGCTCATGAAAAATACGCGCTTGGTCTATGGAATTCGAGCCAAGACTACCATCAACAACAAGGAGAGAGTGATGAGGAGCGGAAGGATCCTGCTTTTGCAATACGCGCTTTAATTTAGAAAGCTCCTGCATAAGATTCAGCTTGGTATGCAAACGACCCGCGGTATCTAAAATAAGCACCTTGTGGCCACGCGTTTTGGCGGCGCTGTAGGCATCATACGCCACGGCGGCTGAATCCGCGCCATGGTGACTGGCAACGATCTCGATGCCCAGGTTTTCTGACCACGTTTTGATCTGTTCATTGGCGGCGGCGCGAAACGTATCACACGCTCCCAGCAGGACGCCGTAGCCCTTGTTTTTAAAGAGACAACCCAGTTTTCCCGCAGTTGTGGTTTTGCCGACACCATTTACCCCTAGTAAACAAAGCACCTCAAGCCCCTCGGATTCGCCAATGGGCTTTGCCGGTTCAGCACCCTTTAACACACGCTTAAGGACAGTTGCTGCAATATCGGCAATTTGTTGCCCACGAAGGTTCTTTTCCCTTTTATAAGCCTCCTTAACCTCATCAATAATCTCGGTAGCTGTTTCCACCCCGAAATCAGCTTGATAAAGGGCCTCTTCCAGCGCTTCGATAGATGCGGTATCCAGCTTTTTACCCCCAAACAAATTGCTCAAGGAGCCGAAGATCTTTTGAGTTGTCTTTTGCAACCCACTTTTAAACTTACTAAACAAACTTTGCATTACCTATAATAAACGGATTTATTAAAGCAGGTAAGGCGTTGAGTGTCAATTACTGGGTAAACCAAGTTCTCCCACCTGATCTAAATGGGCATAACGATATAATTGCTTGCGCTACAAGAGAATTCAACCTAAACTGCTTACATTATTTATTAATAAGATCACAATGGAAAAGACACTCATTATATTAAAACCAGATTGTATGAATGCAAACCTTGCCGGGGCAGTATTAGAGCGCCTATGCAAGGCAGGCTTAAAGATTGTTGCTTGCAAAATGCAGGCGCTTTCTGAGCGTTTATTGCGCGAGCATTACTCTCACCACGCAGATAAACCATTCTTCCCAGAAATAGTGAAGTTTATGCAATCTGCACCGGTCATGATCGTGATCCTAGAGGGCGAAAATGCAATCGAACTGACACGCGAATTGTTAGGGCCAACAGATTCTACAATTGCTCCTAAGGGAACCATTAGAGGCGATATGGGCAAAGGCAAGATGGAAAACATCGCCCACGCTTCTGATAGCCCAGAAGCTGCGGCTGATGAAATCGAACGCTTCTTTGCAAGCGAAGAAGTTTTTGCTTAAGATTTAAGCGTGCTTGTAAATCAGGCAAGTGGCGTGGGCAGCAATAGCAAGCCCGCGCCCAATATCCCCCACCCCTTCATTCGTCGTTGCTTTAATTCCGATAGAGGTGACAGGCAAGGACAGGCTTTTCGAAAGGATTTCTTTCATTTGAGCCAGATAGGGGCTTAGTTTGGGTTCCTCGGCAATGATCATGGCATCTATATTTCCCACGAGGTAGCCATGGGCATTTATTTCCCGGCTGGCTTTGCGCAGGATATCTTGAGAATCCATATCCTTCCACTTAGAATCTGTATTCGGAAAATAAGTACCAATATCAGACAACCCAGCAGCACCAAGAATAGCATCCGCAATCGCGTGGCTAAGGCAGTCCGCATCCGAATGACCCTTCAACCCCTTTTCAAAAGGGATATCGACACCTCCGAGAATTAACCGTCTCCCCTCCTCAAACGGGTGAATATCGTAACCATAGCCGATTCTAAAAGGCGCGCTCATGAAACTTTATTTTCCAGGAGGAATTGGATGTATTGGAGATCGATAGGATAAGTGATTTTGGGATTAGGATCAAAATTCTCGATTATGGACACCGGAATTTTTTGCAATAGAACGGCAGACACGTCATCCGTGACGAGTTTATTGTTATCAAAAACATTCTTGTAGGCATCGTATATGAGCTGGCGTTCAAAGACCTGAGGTGTTTCCATAGCCCATAGGGTGTCTCGATCGACATCCTCAAGTTCACAACGATAAAGACGATTTGAATGAGAGACATTGCGCTTTACGGTATCTGTAATATGATGAGCCAATGTGACAGCCTTGTCTTTTTTGACCGTTGTTTCGAGCGCATCGATATGCTTTGTCTGGATAAGCGGTCGGGCGCAATCGTGAATGAAAACATATTCGATTGTTTCCGGTATAACTTGCAATGCATTAAAAACGGAGATTTGCCGTGCATCTCCCCCCTGTACCCATTTAACGTAACCGGAAATTTTGGGAAAATAAGCCTCTACAAGTTTTTGAAAAATTTCCCGTTGGATTTCATTTCGATAAACAACGGCAAAGAAATCCATTTTGTCCGATTCCGCAAACGCTTTAAGTGAATAAAAGAACACTGGAAAATTAAGGACATTAATTGAAATCTTATCCTCGACCTCGCCACGCATGCGGGCAGACCTTCCAGCGGCCAAGAGTATAGCTGCATTTGACATATTATTTAACGGGATGTTGGAGTTCGTTAAGGATCGAAAGAATCGTTTCCTGAGGTGAAGTAGATTCCAAGATAGGCCGCCCGACTACGATATAGGAAGCCCCTTCTTTGGCGGCAATCGAGGGCGTTGCGATTCGTTTTTGATCAAATACCTCCGCTCCTTGTGGACGAATTCCCGGTGTGACAATAACGGTATCCTTGGGCAATGCTTCGCGCAGCAAGGGCAGTTCCACTGGCGAACATACAAAACCCTTTAGCCCAGCATTACTTCCCATTTTAGCAAGCCGAATAACGAGGTCTTTAGGCTCTTGCGAAAAACCGATCTGCTCAAGTGCAGGCTTATCTAAATTTGTGAGAACCGTGACCCCTAATAAGAGGATAGCGGGATTGTAGTCCTTGGTTGTTTCAACCGCTCGTTTGATCATCTCCTCACCACCTGACGTATGCAAAGTGAGCATTTTGATGGGTAAATCTGATAAGCTCTTGATAGCAGAAGAGACGGTATTAGGGATATCATGCAATTTGAGGTCAAGAAAGACATTGTACCCAAGGTCAGCCACCTCGCGAACGAAATCTTTGCCGTAACGCGTATAGAGTTGCAAACCGATTTTAACCCATTTGCAATGGTGCCCCATTCTGCGAAGGAATTGTAGTGATTGATCGCGCTCCGGTAAATCCAAAGCCAATATAAGATGGGTGTGAGTGTGTGTGGTTTGGGACATTTTGAATTCAATTTTATCGATAAAATTAAAAAAGTGACAGTTTAAAAAATTACTTCATAATTGAAAACGTGAAAACCGATTGTCAACAAACGATTTCATTACACTCGCCCGCTAAAATTAATTTATTTTTAGCCATCACCCATTTGCGCAAAGACGGCTATCATAATTTATTAAGCCTGGCAGCCCCCCTTGCTTTTGGAGACGAATTAGAGATCAGTTTAACAAGTGACAACAATGACTGCCTGATATGCGAGAATCCCCATGTGCCAACCGGCGAGAATAACTTAATATTCAAAGCCATTAAAAAATATAGAGAAGTAGCTCCCTTTGCACAAGGCGTTACGATAAAGTTGAACAAAAAAATCCCAATGGGAGCAGGATTAGGAGGCGGAAGCAGCAATGCCGCGATTACGCTATTAGGCCTCAATCAGCTCAACAACAACATACTAGCCAAGGAAACACTGCATGACATAGCAGCAAGCATAGGCTCCGACTGCCCTCTGTTTCTAGAAAAGAAAGCCGTTGTCATGCGAGGCCGTGGGGAGCGCATCCAAGCAATTGAGTTTCCTAAAAAGAACATAGGCGTCCTGCTTTTCAAGCCATTTTTTTCGATTGAAACCGTCGATGCGTACAAATTAATACGGAATAATTCAGAAAATTATTTAATTGAAGCCACTGCTGAATTATGCTTTAAAAGATTTTGCGATTCGTTACAGCAATACCCTCATAAAAACATTAATAGCGTTCTTTATAATAACTTGGAAACGGTGGTAATGCGCAAGTATCCCATCATTGAAGTACTGCTTCAGGCAATACGTGAATTATTTTGCCTGCCCTGTGCGATGAGCGGAAGCGGGAGCACCTGTTTTCTCCTCTACAAAAAAGATGAAGCCCCCTTGGATGAAATAAAACGACATATTAGAAATATCTTGGGAGAAAAAACTTTCATCGCGGAAACAACCTTTTTATAAATAACAACGGACGAATTATTAAACCAACGATTTTAATGCCTCAAGAAGACTTCACAGAAAGAGTGTATAAAGGCGTTGCGGCTTCACCAGGAATCGCACAAGGTCAGGCATTCGTTTTTCTGGAGAAGGAATTGGAAATTCCGCTATATCATGTAACAGCGGATGAGTCCGAGCGTGAAATATTGCGTTTTGAGCAGGCGCTTATAAAGACGCGAGAACAAATCGCGAAAGTTCGCACAGAAGTTGCCCAAAAGTTAGGGGAAGAAGAAGCACAGATATTTGATGCCCATCTGCTTGTTTTGGAAGATCGCGCCTTAGTGGACGAGACGATTCGGTCACACAAGGAAAGCTTATACAATATCGATTACTGCTTTCAAGCCGTTGTAAAGCGTTACATAGAAGCATTTGATAAAATTGATGACGAGTATATCAAAGAAAGAGCCACTGATATTAGAGATGTCGCCAAGCGGGTTCTTGAAAACCTTTTAGGCGAAACTCGCCTTAACCTCGTACAAATAAGCCAACAAAAAATCATTGTTTCCTCTGATTTAAAACCATCTGACACCGGTAGCTTGAAAAAAGGCGAAGTGCTAGGGTTTGTTACAGATACAGGGAGCAGGACAAGCCATGCCGTCATTATGGCTCGTTCGTTACGGATACCCGCGGTTGTTGGATTGATTAATATTACGAGTGTCGTCAAGACGGATGATTTTCTATTGATTGATGGCTACGAAGGGCTTGTATTCGTCAATCCCACAGAAGAAACAAAGACGAAGTACGCGCAATTTCAAAAAGAGCGCGACCAGATACAAGCGATCTATGATTCCTGCAAGATGCTGCCGTCCCAAACGTTAGACGGAGAAAAGCATGCGATTATGCTTAACATAGATGGATCTGAAGATGCCGAAGACTTGATGGAGTTATCCAGTGATGGTGTTGGCCTCTTTCGAACCGAATCCTTGTTTATGGTAAAAGACAGGTTTCCATCTGAAGAAACACAATACATTTACTATAAAAAGATCGTTCAGGCATTTAGCCCGAAGCCCGTCGTGATTCGTACGCTTGATTTAGGCGGAGACAAAAAACAAGGCAGCTTGTTTTATACCACAGAGCAAAATCCATTTTTAGGCTTTCGCGCGATTCGGTTTTGCCTAGAACACAAAGCGCTTTTCAAAGACCAGCTACGCGCCATTCTACGCGCAAGCGCGCATGGTGACGTACGTATCATGTACCCCATGATTAGTGGATTAGAAGAACTCATCGAGGCCAACACCTTGCTAGCGGAAACTAAACGCGAATTAGATGAAAAGAAAATCCCTTACAGCAACAACATAAAGATCGGCGTGATGATTGAAGTGCCGAGCATTATGATGATCATCGACCACTTAAAGGATCACTGCTCGTTTATCAGCGTAGGCACAAATGATTTGATACAATATATTTTAGCAGTGGATCGCTTGAACGAGAAAGTAGCTTTCATGTATAACCCAGGGCACCCGGCAGTTTTACGCACCCTTGACCACATTATTCAAAGCTGTCATCAGCATGGGCTAGAGATCAATGTTTGCGGGGAAATGGCCGGTGACATTCTGTACGCGCCTTTATTGCTCGGTATGGGCGTGCATAATTTAAGCCTTAATCCGGGGGCTTACACTGAAATAAAATATTTAATGCGCTCCGTGACATCCGTAGAGCTCAAGGCACTCGTCCGTGAGGTTCTGGAAAACAAAAGCTCTGTTGATACCGCCAAAAAGCTGAAGAAATTTTATTTTGAAAAGCTACATAGCATTCTCGCTAAAAAGAAAGTGCGTTAGCTCCCCTTTGTGCCCGCCGCCAGAAGCGTTTCAAAAAACGGTTCCCTTGTTTCTTTTGACGCACTGTAGACATCAATTTGTTGGAAGCCAGCTGCTTTGAGATATTGATAAAGCGTATTTTCGCTAAACCCAAGCCATCGATCCGCATACAATTCTTTTGCTTTTAAAAACTTATGCTCTTTCAAATCCAGTACGAGCAAGCGACCCCCTGGCTTCAAAATCCGGTAAGCTTCGTTAATAGCCACCTGCGGGCGGCTTGCGTGATGGAGCGCTTGAGACAAAATAGCAACATCGATTGAATTATCTGAAAGCGGAACGCTTTCAATATCCCCCAACTGATAGGTTAGATTTACCAACTCATGTTTTTTTGCGATATCGGAACCGACTTGAACCATCTTCGGGCTACTATCCACGCAGTAGACATGCTTTGCTTTTTTAGCCAACAAATGGGCAATCACGCCCTCTCCTGAGCCTAGATCAGCAAAAACAAGATTTGGGGTAAGCTGCAACAACATATGCCCGATGCTTTCCCATGATCGACCAGGGCAGTAATTCTTCCCCAAACGTTCGGCAATGGAATTAAAATATTCCTCTGAAACCTTACGTCGTTTATCCAAAATATGAACCAAGTGCTTGAAGTCTGCCCGCACTTGAGCTTGCGACTGGGTAACCGCGAATACGTTTTGCATAAGCCCCTCGACTGCTCTATCCGGTTGCTCCCTGTAGGAATAAAAAACTTTTTTGCCCTCTTTTCGCACATTCACCAACTCCGCCTGCCTCAATAGCGATAAGTGCGTAGAGATTCTTGACTGACCCATATTTAAAATTTTCTGCAACTCCGCAACGGACAATTCCTCTTTAAACAAGAGTTGCAGCATTCTAAGCCGCGTTGAATCGCCCAACAGTTTTAGAATTTCGCAATGCTCAACCATGTGCCTGAACTGTTTTTACTTTTTTAAACTGGATCCACTTTTTTAACAAAAGAGCAAACAACAAACTAACGCCTGCGCCAACCCATAGGGCCGTCAACACATATTGAATGGTTACTAACACAGGCATAGAAAACGAAGGTGCCGCGCCGTGAATCCATTGCACGCCTACATTAATTAAAAGAACGCCTAACACCGCGAGAGCCACTACATATACTTTTTGATAAAAAGAAAAATTCATTTCATTGCGCGATTGAATTAAAAATGCAATCGGAAACGCCAATAAAAGACCAACTCCTATCCAGATTTGACTTCTAATGACATACAATTTTTGGGGATAAGTGAGTATCAAAGGAATTGATACAAGCAAAAGGAGATAACCTAACAAATAAACATGCTTTTGAAATAGCTTTATTTTTCGCAAACGATCGTATCCCACAAAAGTAATTAACCCTGCCGAAATCGCCCCTAAAACATCTAGCAAAGTATGATAGCCGAAATAAATGAGCCCCCAAGCCACGCCCGTTAATAATATGATCACAAAGCAAGAAAAAAATCTATTGCGATATTCCACGGCGAGCCAACCCCAAAAAGCAAAAGAGGCTTGCATATGGCCACTAGGAAACACCCACCCATAACCGGTTGCCCCTGGATATTCCTGAATCTGAAACAAATATTTCAAATACGGATTCAGAATCATAGTAAAGGCGAAAATGAAAAGCGTGCGCACCAAGTACTCCTTGTTTCCGCACAAGTAACCAATGACTAAAGCGCTTGCAATTAACTTAACGCTTACCAGGAAAAGCTGCGCGATAAAATCTAGGATCATGTGCTAAATGCCTTTTTTCTGAAGGTAATTCGAGAAACCTTTGTAATAAGTCGCTGCTAATGCTTCGCTGGATACCCAGAAAAATATAACAAACCAAGTGATCATCTTTAATATTAAAGGAGAGATAACGCCGCCAAGGGGCTTTATTGCATATAAAAGCAAAATGGCAAAAAGGGCATTACCGATCACAATCATAAGAGATGAAAAGGGATCACGCGCTTTAACAAATTCAAAGTGGAAAAAACTACCCACGGCAACTCCACCCATTAAACCAAGCCCTAACCAAGTATCTGAGGCAATACGCGCACCGTCACTGGAAATGGCCATACAAAAGGCTGGAACAAGAAAGAGGAGCGCATAGGCAAATAAGTTGTTCTGCAAAAAACGAAATCTAAGCAAAACATAAGAAGCCAGCAAGATAGCGCTTCCAAAAAATATTCCGCCAATGATATCAATGGCATAATGGTAACCGCGATAGATCGTAAACAAAGCAATAAACCACAAGAGATTGACCAAGAAAAACCGCACCTTAGTGCTCTTTGTCGCACAAGCAAGCCAACCGAAAAAGGCAACCATGGTTACCGTATGACCGCTCGGGAAAGCCCAGTTGACAACACCCTGCTCTTCTCCGTTCAAAGGAAGCGGCATTTGCCAAACATCCTTGAGGTAGCCTTTAAAAATAAAGGCAAACCCCAATAAAATGATGGCTCGGGCGAACATATTTCTATCAAACAATACCAGCCCTACCGCGCCGAGAACCAGCATTACGTTTGTATGGTTAATAACCAATAAAACGTTCGCGATAGAATCAGTTATTGCAAAGACATCCATTATGCTCAGTAGGTTAATACTTTATTTTGATCTACCCAACGCACGATATTATCAATAGTCCACACCTCTTCGTTGCCATCGATTTCTGTTTTAACCGTATCGCCCACCTTTTTAGAAAGAAGGCTTTGGCCTAAAGGTGTTTTGTAAGAAAGAATATCCTCTTCAGGCTTACTATCCCAAGCACCCAAAATAGCATATTCATGCTTTTTACCAGAAGACTTCTGGGTGAGTGTTACAACAGAGCCGATTTCAACTTGCTTGCCGGTGGCATCTTCAAAGTCTGTGACAACTGCGCGAGAAAGCTCTGATTCCAAATGGGCTTTTCGTGCCAATAAGGTATCCTGATCCTGGCGAGCCATTTTGTACTCGGCATTTTCACGAAGGTCACCATGCTCTCTGGCTTCGGCGATGGCCAATTTGTTTTCAGGAATTTTTTGGCTAACCAAAACTTCGTACTCTTTTTTACGAGCCTGGAAACTTGCGTCTGAGACGACCAGTTTCTCACTTTCTTGTACTTGAGAAGCATCCCCTGCGACAAGATTTTGGATATTTGGAAATATCTTGATAAAACGAGCTAATAGGGATTTTTTAGAAAGTTCCTCAAATCCTTGATTGAGCAATAACATTTGAGCTAAATCTTGAGCCACTTCGTAGTTTGCTTCTGAAAGCAAGTCCGGAATAAGTTCCTGATCGTCTGAAAGAATGTCCCCCAAAAGAATACGGCGATGACCTGTTTGCTGAAGCGCTTCGTTATCGATCGCGTGGAAGATAGCGGTTAAGAGCCTTGCATTAATGAGGCCCTTGGTAAGCTTTTGGAAACGTCGCGTATTGCGATTTTTAACCATCCAGTGAAGCACAGGTCCCTTGAGGGCTTGTTCGTTTAACCATTTCTGGAAAGACTCCGCCACCAAGTCACCATAGCCACGCTCCATTAGGAAAACGATACACTCGTTGGTGAACTTGCCACTACTGTTACGCAGTAAATTAAGGGTTACCGTATTCCAATCATCCGGGTAAACACGGCTGATGAGGTCAAGGAAGCGTTTAAAATAGGAAGAAGGCAATTCTTCCGCCAATTCTGATAAATTGTCTGTTTCTTTAATAATGGAAGTAGATGTCGGCTCTAAAACCTCAACATCTTCGCACAAGTGGCGACCCAAGTCATTACGCACCCATACGCCATGCAAGCGCTCGGCTTGATTGAGCTTTTTGGCCATTTTAACGGCTTCAGTAAGGTCATCAAGAATTTGCGGCAAGTCATTCGCAATCTCTTCTACGCTATCGGAAAGTTGGTATAATTTTTCGGCGAGGAGGATCTTCTTCTTAGGGTGTTTATTAGCATAAAACTCTTCAAGAATTTCTTGCTCTGAGGTTAAAGGTTCATCACGCAAGATGTATGGATCGTTCTTTTTAACAGGAACGGCAACACGAGGGTCACGAACGAGAAGTTTCTTGGTGACATTCCACCATTTGCGAAAACGAGTCGCCCCTAAAAGACGCGTTAAAAAGCGCTCTAGCTCTGTCTGGAACATTGTGCCTTCCGGAGAAGCTGAAAGTACTTCCACGACTAGCTCAACGGGCTGTTTCTTGATCATTTCTTCAATGACCTCCGGCTCCTTACATTGACGGACAAGTAAATTATCATTTTCCAGCATTTCGAGTTTATCAACACAGAAAGCAGGATCCATTGGATGGGATTGTTTTCCACCCTCAAAATCGATGATCAGTTTGCCACTAACCTCATCATAATCTCTGATTTCACCAAAGCCCCAGCTTCGATGGATACAATAATTGCCTCTCTCCATTTTTTCAAGAACGTGTCTCACGCTCTTTAGTTTTGGTTTTTTTTGGATGAGCCGATCGATCGCTTCTTTATTCATAGTGATTAATGTGTTATAATGCGTCTAAAATTTTGAAAAAATGAAATATAAATGTGATAAAAGTCAACTTCCCTGGGCATTAGCCATAGATTTATGCAAAAAATACATCAAAAAACCTAGAAAGGCTGATTACTTATTAGAAGAACTCGTAAAAAATCATAATGTCGAGGCGCGCAGGAACAGTCAATTCCTTTTTTTGGGAGCCTTACGCCACTGGTCTTTGATCCACAACGTCTTAGAGCCCCTTTATACAAAGCAACCGAATTTAGGGCTAAGGGCGTTACTGATTATAGGTTTATTTGAAATCTTTGAGAAACCAGAAGATGCCCCGAAAATCATCCATTTCGCGGTGGATTTTGCGAAACATAACCTGAGCGTAGGAGAGTCTCGCTTTGTAAATGCGGTTTTGCGTAAAGCATCGATTCGTCTGGCAGAAGTTAAGGAGTTGGCAGAAGCGGGCTCACTAAACGAATTAGCCCTTTGCTATAGCCATCCCGTATGGTTAATTAAACGCTGGGAAAAGGAGTTTGGCATAGAGATAACAAAAAATTATCTCAAGTGGAATCAACTTCCGCCTGCGATATATGCACGAGCACGCAATCATGTGCCCCTTCCCGTAGATCTATTTGAGAAAACGCCTTGGGACGATTTTTATCGCTACACGGGAAAAGACTGGAGCAAAGTGGAAGCCCTCTTAGCGCAAGGCGACATTTACATACAAGATCCTTCGACTCAAATTTCACCTAAGCTACTCACTCTTAAAAAAGGTATGCATATGCTGGATCTTTGTGCTGCTCCCGGAGGTAAGAGCCTTTTATTGGCAGATGAACTGGCCAAGGCAGGCGGCGGCATGCTTGCGTCTGTGGATCTCCCCAATAAACGTTTTACTCTTTTAAAAGAAAATTTACTCAAAGCACCGGAAAATGTTACGAGCCAAATCATCGGTTGCGATGTGTTTGAATTAACAGAAGCTGTGCTAAGCGAAAATAATGTCCCTGAGCTTTTTGATGCAGTTTTACTCGATGTGCCTTGCTCGAACACCGGGGTTATTAGACGGCGCCCCGATATCAAAGAGCGCTTGACTGAAAATGATTTCACGCAACTTCCCGAATTGCAGCAAAAGCTGTTGCAGCAAGCAGCTCGATTTGTTCGGCCCGGAGGTCAATTAGTCTATAGCACCTGCAGTATCGATGAAGCAGAAAACGAAGCGGTAGTAAAGGTCTTCCTCGCGGAAAATCCGACCTTTGAGCTAAAAGAAACAAAATTAATTTATCCGTGGGAAGAAAATAGAGATGGCGCAGGCGCTTTCTTGTTAGCGCGCAAAGAATAGTTAGCCTAAACAGGATCAATCTCTCGTTTTCTTATTTCCGTGGATAATATTGTAAAGCTGCTTAATTGCGCGGCGCAAGTCGTTTGCCTGTTCACTTAAACCACTAGAAGCGTTTGCTGCCTGCTCTGCGTTCGAAGCCGTTTGATTCGTAATTTTATCCATCTCGATCACCGCGGACTTCACTTGGTTTGTTCCCTGGCTTTGCTCCTGTGACGATTCCGCAACTTGAACGACATTCGCATTCACTTCATTGACCGTTTTCACGATCGCTTCCAGATTTTCGTTTACCTGTTCGCAAATCTTATTACCCTTGTCCGCACTAAGCCTGGCCTTATCGATTAAGCGACTTGTATTCTGTGCTGCTTCTGTACAGCGTTGCGCAAGGCTGCGCACCTCATCGGCAACAACCGCAAAACCAAGCCCTGCCTCACCGGCGCGAGCCGCTTCAACGGCAGCATTGAGCGCAAGTATATTTGTTTGGAAAGCAATTTCTTCAATTGTCTTAATCACTTGAGCAACATTATCACTAGAGTTTCGAATTTCCACCATCGCCTCAGACATTTCACGCATAGACTCGTGGCCTAAAGCAGCCGAGCTCTTCGCTTGTCCTGAAAGCTCTTTTGCCTTGTGGGCATTTGCGGCATTCGATTCCGTAAGTGACGTGATTTGTTCTAACGAGGCGCTTGTTTCCTCCAAAGAAGCTGCCTGCTCACTCGCGCCTTCCGCAAGCGAATGGCTGACCGCAGAAATCTTTTGTGATGCCTTGGCTGTCTCCTCTGAAGTACGGTTACAAAGATCGATAGACTTAAGAAGCGGTTTAATAATTGACTCCCGAATCAACCAATAAAAGGCACCTGTTACAAACAATACAACTAAACCTAACCACAAAGCAGAATTCCTGAAACCGGCGCGCACAACCCTTTCTACGTTTTTTATAGGCGAAGATAAAATAAACGCGCCATGCATTTCTCCCGCACGCCAATCCTCCATCTGAAAACCTAAGAAATCTTTGCCATCGCCCGTTGGGCTATTCATTGGACTGCCATGGCATTCCAAGCATTCCGGTGATAAGATAATAGGCCTTGCGTAGACAATCATGCCCCTTTCCTCATCTACTTCAAAAAATTCTGTATGCCCACTACCATCCTTAAAGTAATCCAGTATTTTGCTTTCGAACGCATTGGGTTCATTTGCCGGATTGCGTGCTTGGTTACGAACCACGCGAAACACCAGATCCTGCTTTTCAGCAACCTCAGCAAGAGCCTTAATTGCGGCAATAATTGGAATGGTGCTGAAAATTGTTGCCTCTCGAAAATCATCGACCTCGTTCAATTCCTCTAACAAGCGCTCTCTTGCAAATGCGTTCTTTCGCCCCAACCACGCGGCATTTTCCCGTACGGTTTCGGCTTCTATTACGATGGACTGCATTTCGCGTTTGGCAAGTTGAATGCCTTGTTCTCTAATGCTGTAACGTTGTACAAACAAACTGACACTCGCTGCAACGAGAATTGCTGCAATAACAGAGAGCAATATCTTTGTTCCAATTTTCATAAGGGGCCGGGGTAGAATATTGTGTGACAGCCAACACTGCCATCACACCTTACTTATGATACGGAATAATGCCCTTGTAAATATTATTTTAAAAAAAATCTACTAATCCTGGCGTACACTTACGGAAATTTCTTCATTTTCCTCTGGCAAGGTAACGCCTTGTCTCAAGGTCATTTTTTTAGGTTCAGGAACAAAGAAAATCATAAACACCGGCAAAATGAGTAATCCGGCGGCAAATAGATAAGTTTCTCTTGCTCCAAAGTAAAAGAACAATAACGCAGCCGTTACAGGTCCAAGCACTCTTGCCAAGGAACCCGCCGAGCGAAATAAGCCGAGATATCGCCCTTGATTTCTTTCATCGCTAAACAAAGATACCAATGCGGAGAGGCTAGGCGTAACCAAGCCTACGGAAAGGGCAAGAAATGCGCACCCCAGGAAGAACAGGTTTTCGGAATGGGTTAGCGAAATAATAAGAAAGGAAATTAAGCCGGATACATTTCCGATTAATGCCAGATTTTTTTCGCCAAATGGGGCTGCCAGCTTCCTCACCAAAAAACCTTGCACGAAAACGAGCACAAATCCTATATAAACAAATAAATAGCCATTTGCCTTTGGGCTATAGCCAAAGCGCTCTGATGCCAAAAAGGGCAAAGTAAACTCCATACCGCTGAAAACAATAATATAGCAAAGATAAATTTTATTCGTCAAACGGATTGGGCGCGTGCCCTGGACGAACATCCCCAGAATTCTGTCTTTCCAAGTAAGAACATCGCTCTGGCCTCGTTGGCTCTCTTCCAGCGTTTCAGGAAATTTAGTCATGATCCAGATCAAATTCAAGACGCATAAGGCGCACGCAATCAAAGCTGGCATTGAAAACGGGGAAACACCGTAAGCTCCTAATGAAGGAAAATACTGTAGGAAATTAAATTGGGAAGAGATGCCCCCAATCGCTGGCCCTAAAATAAAACCGAGCCCAAACGCAGCACCAATAATACCCATTCCCTTCGCGCGATCTGCACGTGTTGTTATATCCGCCATGGCTGCGGTGCTGACGGCAAGATTGCCTGCCATTATACCCGCCAGTGCTCGAGAGATTATAAATAACTCAAAGGTACCGGCAAAAAACCATATAATATAACTTAAGCCTGTTCCAATGATTGTGACGAGCAAGATGGGGCGTCTGCCAAAACGATCCGATAACCGCCCCCAAAAGGGTGCAAACAGAAATTGACCGAGGGCGTATAAAGCGCCCAACATACAACCGAAGAAGACTTGGGTGATGTGAACCGGGTTTTCATGTCCGATGAGCTTTGCCATCTCCTCAGAAAATCTTATCCACGCAGTCAACATTGACGATCCGCCCGTACTCTGGGAGAGCTCAACATAGTGCTGCATGATGGCAGGACCCAGCGGCAAAATAATCGCAAACCCCGCTAAATTAAGAAATATGTTTAAGAAAAGAACCATGGTTCTTTTCCTATTGATCTTTTTGATGTCGGGTGTGTTGGTCATTATCGTGCGAGTTTTGCTTTAAAGGCATTCAGTACATTTTCAGGCACAAGTTTCTCTACGCGCTCGGGAGAAAAGCGGGCAACTGATTTGATCAAAGTAGAGCTGGTAAAAAAGTAATCGTGACTGGGCATTAAATAAATGGTTTCGACACTTTCGTCCATTTGACGGTTCATTTGAGCCATTTGGAATTCAAATTCGAAGTCAGAAACGGCTCGCATGCCCCGTATTAAGGCGATTGCTCCGATCCTCCTGGCCAAGTCTACCGTTAAGCCCTCAAATCCGATCACTTCAACGTTTTTAAAATCTTTTACATTTTCTTTTGCTAATTCCAGCCGCTCCTCTTTTGTAAAAAAGGGTGTTTTTTGAGAGTTGTTTGCGATCGCAAGAACCACCTCATCAAACAAGTGGCAGGCTCGCCCTAAGACATCTAGGTGCCCTTTCGTGATGGGATCAAAGGTTCCGGGATAGATTGCTTTTCTCATAATCTGTACCCTCTCAGAGTAATGCTTTTAATCTTACATTCAAGCTTGTTTACTGATTTTACTTATGGTTAGCTTGAATACAGTGAATTTACCAAACGCAATCAGCTTTTCCCGCATTCCTCTATTATTCGTGATAGCAGCTTTGCTCTATTGTAGTTGGATGGGTGCCGCTACCATTGCGTTTATTCTGTTTGTAATAGGTGGCCTTTCTGATTGGCTTGACGGCTACTTAGCCCGCAAGAACAACAATATATCCAATTTTGGCAAAATACTGGATGCCTTAACGGATAAAATATTTGTGCTGGGGGTCATTATAACCCTACTTGCCATTGGCATATTGCCAAATTGGTCCCTGTTCTTGGTACTAATTATCCTAGGAAGAGAGTTTTTAATAACCGGTCTTCGCCTGATTGCAGCTAGCCACGGAACCATTTTAGCCGCAGAAAGGGGCGGTAAAATCAAAACACTCATTCAGCTCTTTAGCGTCGGCACACTGATTTGTGACTACGCTTTTGTGGTCGATTACGGGCGGTGGATCAACCTACAATTCATTGAAATCGTCTATTACTGCGGGCTCGGGCTGTTTGTTCTGGCAACGCTGCTCACCCTGCAATCCGGTTTCTATTACATACAAAAATATAAACACCTTTTCTTGAAAAACCCATTATGATACGCCAACCACACTGGCCTAAAAGCCTACCCTCTAATATTATCAATGGCGTGTCTACACTAGGCCCTTTGGGGTATTGGGGAAAAGCGCCCGGGACGGTAGGATCCGCCGCCGGCATTATTTATTACACATTGGTCTTTCACCAAATCGGCATTCTTGGATATTTAACTTTATTAGCCGTGACCATTTACTTGGCAATCGCCTTTTGCGGAGAAGCCGAAGTGCGCTTGATGAAAAAAGACCCCCCAGAGGTCATTTTGGATGAATTTGTGGCCATTCCCGTCTGCTTTTTTGGCATGGGCTATCTCTTTGATCGCTACCCCGTGTGGTTCATTTTGCTCCTTGGCTTTATTTTATTCCGCTTTTTCGATATCCTGAAACCTATCGGCATAAAACGCCTCCAAGAATTGCCCGGCGGCTGGGGTGTCGTGATCGATGATATTGCCGCGGCTGTTGCAACGAATATCGTTCTTCATGTAGTGTTTTTGGGATGGTGGCTGATTGTTTAAGACAATCTGAAATAAATCGCAAATAATTCTACACAAACGAATTACAAGCAAAACACCCAGTCTACTTGATTTCGTCAAAAACTGAGCTATGTTTAGTTAAAATCAATTAAATATTAAATCAGGGTGGATTGTCATGAAAATATTTGGAATAAACTTTAGTAAATTAATATCAACCAGCACTAGTGAATCCGATGATATTGTTTTATCAAAATTTAAAAAAGTTGATAAAGAAAAAGGGATGAAAAATTTCGATATAAACAAAAAATTGGTAGAAGTTAACAGTAAAGACTTGGATGAATGGGAAATAATAGAAGAAATGGATTATTCTGACACAAGCAAAAAAGACGCATTACTACCATTACTCAATGGTGTGTTGAAAAAATATCAAAAAAACGCAGAACCCTATACCACTGTTTCTGAATTTTTCGGCACTTACATCAATGCCAAGAATCGACCCTCATTTACTGAGATGAAAAAAGACCTTACTGCACGACTAGAGAAAACGTGCGATGAAGAAACAGTCAAAGCAGTCGTGCAAGAGTTTGAACGCTTGGTAAAGGAAGGCGATAAAGAATAACTCCCAACAATAGAACAGTTTACAATTTAATCAGCTCTTCAGGCTTAATGGGTGTAGATTGCCCTATATTCTGCCCTAAAGAGCTGATCTAACATCTTACGCGTATCACTGGGAACCGTTTTGAGAGATTCGGATAAATTGCCTCCTTGGCTAGGGTTATCTGTTAGCTCGCTTATGGAGTTCTTTAGTGCACCCAAGTCTTCTGGATCCGGCTCATCGGTATGAAGCATAGTGGCGATATCTGCTTCGCAGGTACTTAGTGCGGCTGGGGTGTCGTTGTAGACGATATCGGCGCCGCCGGTTGCTACCAATATCGTGCTACATGTGGTATTTTTGGCGTGGTTCATTGTGATTTAAAGCACTCGAAGTCCTGCAGTAAGAAGCCTAAGACGAGTATTTTATAAAAAAAGTGCTAGGTTGATTTGCTTTCAAGCAAAACCTAGGTTATGCTTAATTTAAAACAATTAAACAATAAAAGGAGATTGATATGAATTTTATAAAGGGCATATTCGGGAAAGGGCCTATGGTAAGCAAGAGCGATGATGGGGCTGATGAAATTAAATTCAAACGGGTAACACATGGCAAAAAGGAAAGTGGCAATGAAAATATAGATGTGAACAAGAAAAATGAAGAGTTTATCAAGAAAGATTTAGTAAAAAGGGAAATGGTAGATATTAACGAAGAAGTTAATGAAAATGTTAATGAAAACGACTTGAATGAGTGGGAAATGGTAGAAGAGGATTTTTCTGAGATCGATAACAAAAACTACTACGAAAAGTCAGGTGCATTATACAAACTAGGTAGTTTTGTAAGCGATAATTACGAATCAAATCCCACTCTTAAAAAAGCTATTGGTGATTTTATATCTCAATGCACAAACAACAAAAAGGATCTTATACATACTCCATACGAAAAATTGCAAAATAAACTTTCTAACGTACTGGCAGACTTCGACCTAAACACAGATTTAGAAATTTATTCTCAATTTGACAGTATTGTATATAATACTGAATCTAAGCCTTCCATATATGATGATGGATATAATCAGGAAGTTGCGATCCAGCTCAAGGATGCGCACTTAAGAGAATTAGTGAAGCATGTGCAGTTGTACTACAAGGAGAACGACAAGGTCTATCTCATAAAGGATTGTGATGCTTGGCGCAAGGAGGGCTTCAACGAGAATTCGTCATATGCAGAGTTGCAAGACAAACTTACTAAGAAAGTGAAGGTGAGTAAATTCGGTTCAGAGACAGCCAAATATGTGTCTGATAAGTTTGCGAGTTTTATAAAAGAGGACAAACAGAAAGAGGAAAAAAATAAAGAATAACTCCCGACAACAGAACAGTTTACAACTTAATCAGCTCTTCAGGCGTAATGGGTGTAATTGCCTTATATTCTGCCCTAAAGAGCTGATCTAACATGTTACGCGTATCACTGGGAACCGTTTTGAGAGATTCGGATAAATTGCCTCCCTGGCTAGGGTTATCCGTCAGTTCCTTACTAGGAAGGTTCTTTAGTGCACCCAAGTCTTCTGGGTCCGGCTCATCGGCATGAAGCATAGTGGCGATATCTGCTTCGCAGGCACTGAGTGCGTCTGCGATTTCGGCATCCGTAGGAGAAGAAAAGGCTTCCAATTGGGCAGGGATGGGCTCTTGATGCGTATGTTCGACAATGCTATCACCACAAAAAGACCCTCCAGAGGTCATTTTGGATGAATTTGTAGCCATTCCCGTCTGCTTTTTTGGCAGGGGATACCTGTTTGATCGCTACCCCGTGTGGTTCATTTTGCTCCTTGGCTTTATTTTATTCCGCTTTTTCGATATCCTGAAAACCTATCGGCATAAAACGCCTCCAAGAATTGCCAGGCGGCTGGGGTGTCGTGATCGATGATTATTGCTGCGGCTGTTGCAACGAATATCGTTCTTCATGTGGTATTTTTGGCGTGGTGGCTGATTGCGTAAGACAACCTGAAATAAATCGCAAATAATTCTACACAAACGAATTACAAGCAAAACACCCAGTCTACTTGATTTTGTCAAAAACTGAGCTATACTTAATTAAAATCAATTAAACATTAAATGAGGGTGGATTGTCATGAAAATATTTGGAATCAATATTAACCTATTCCCGAAATCATTAGGCAGCGACTATGAAGACGATGTTGTTTTAAAGAAAGTTGAAAAATCTGAGAAAAATAAAGATATTAAAAATATCGATGTGAATAAAAAAACCATAGATACTAACGACAAAGACCTCGATGAGTGGGAAATGATAGGGCAAAAAGATAAAAATGAGATTATCAAAGATGAAATCAAGGAAGAAGCAGTAAAATTTAGCAAAGAACAGAAGGAAGCTATTTGGTTTAAATATTCTGTGTTATCAAGACTCAAAAGCCATGTAACAAGTACATACCCCAGGGACGAGAAACTCAATAAAGTTTGTCAGGATTTTGAGACGAGCTACAGTAGTGATACGAAAAAGCTTCTCAACACATCAATTAAAGAGTTAAAAGAAGATCTTAATACAAGGCTGAAGGCATTCCAAAAAGGAACAGTAGATATGATGCTGGAAGAGTTTGAAAGTTTATTAAAGGAAGAGCATCCAACCTACACTAAAGCGTATGCTTTGTTCGCATTAATGGAATATGTACATACCATATACCCCAAAAGCAAGGAGCTTCATTTCACTGTTGGCACATTTTTTGACAACAACTATAACTTCACGAATCGAACCTCATTTACGGAGATGAAAGATGAGCTTTCTAAAAAACTGGAGAAAACGTGCCATAAAGAAACAGCCGACGAGATCGTGCAAGTGTTTGAAAGCTTGGTAAAGGAAGGCGATAAAGAATAACTCCCAACAACAGAACAGTTTACAACTTAATCAGCTCTTCAGGCGTAATGGGTGTAATTGCCTTATATTCTGCCCTAAAGAGCTGATCTAGCATGTTGCGCGTATCGATGGGAACCGTTTTGAGAGATTCGGATAAATTGCCTCCCTGGCTAGGGTTATCTGTTAGCTCCTTACTAGGAAGGTTCTTTAGTGCACCCAAGTCTTCTGGGTCCGGCTCATCGGTATGAAGCATAGTGGCGATATCTTCTTCACAGGCACTGAGTGCGTCTGCGATTTCGGCATCCGTAGGAGAAAAAAAGGCTTCCGATTGGGCAGGGATAGGCTCATTATGCGTATCCGCTTTAGGCGTTAATGAGTTGTTGCTGGGCTTCGTTTTTTTTTTCGCCTCAGGTTCTTCTGGAAGCGCTTTGCCGATTTTAGTAATCTCCTGAATGATACTATCGATAGATAACGCTTTGCTTTCTTGGGCTGCTTTGAGGAGTGTGAGCTCAAAATTAACCTTCTCCGAGAGGCCGGTTTTAACTAATTGCTCCCCTTCTTTTAAAACTTCAAGCATTCTAACTAAGGCATCCTGCGGCAATTCGTGCTCTAAAAGGCTACTGGTACCCTGATTGCGAATAGCATCTAACAGTGCCTCGTGAACGATATCCTCCAGGTCTATTAAAACACGCAGTAAGTCACGCCCCTCGGAGGCTAAAGCATCTATGCGTTCGACCAGCATTTGGTTGTCGGAGGCCGCGATGGCTTGCGCCAGCTCTTTTAGTTCTTGTTCGGAAGCGAGGCCATATACGTTTAAAACATCCTGTTCGACAATTTTATCACCACAAAAGGAAATCAATTGATCTAGAATAGACTGAGCATCCCGCATGCCCCCATTAGCCAAACGGGCAATGGACGCCAACGCAGGCTGTTCGATTGCGATGTTCTCTGCTTTTGCAATCTCCGCAAGCTTTTCTTGAATAATTTTTGGGGCAATGGGGCGAAATTCAAACCGTTGGCAACGAGAAACGATTGTGGGCAAAACCTTATGTGCCTCAGTGGTTGCAAAAATAAATTTAACATGGCCAGGGGGCTCTTCCAGTGTTTTCAGTAAAGCATTAAAAGCTGCAGTTGAAAGCATGTGGACCTCGTCAATAATATATATCTTAAATTTGCATTGAGTTGGGGCATACTGGCACTCTTCCCTGAGATCACGAATTTGGTCAACGGAGTTATTGGAAGCGCCATCAATTTCGATAACATCCATGCAAGCGCCCTTGATAATGGCTTGGCAAATGGGGGAATCTTGCGGAGGACTGATATTGGGGCCGTCTTCGCAATTGAGAGCTTGGGCAAATAAACGAGCGGCACTTGTTTTGCCGGTACCCCGCGGGCCCACAAATAAGTAAGCGTGGGCGATTCTATTCTGTTTAATAGCGTTTGTAAGGGTGCGCACAATGTGCTCCTGCCCCACCAGTTCACTAAATTGTTTTGGCCTCCAACGACGTGCTATTACCTGGTATTGAGACTCTTCCATAAGCTGGGCAAATTAAACAAAAGTGGCCAGGCACCCTACGGCACACATGAATCCTAGTTGCCGCTGCTCCCTTCCGGGCCTGACGGGGTTCACTGGTTCGATGTTGCATAGGACCCAGCCTCAATTAGTATGCGTTAAAAAAAACGCCATTACAAGAGGTTTTTCTTAAAAAAATCAATAGACTGTGTCGCTTCCTGAAGAAAACATCTTTAGAAGACCAGATCTTCCCACTCCCCATGTTTTTCATCTTTTTCAAGAGCATCTGCCAAACTCAGAATATCATTTTTCAGATTTTGGATCTGTTGCTCCAAAAGTTGAATTCTTTGCTCTTTATCCGCGATAGAGGTATCTTTATCCAGCCAAAAATTTGGCTTCGAATAATCACAGACACCGGAAAGCACTGTTTTTATTTCGGTTGTCAACAAAGATGAATCTGCATCTTTGGTCTCTTTCGCAACAGCCTTTGTTAAGGCATTATCTTGCTGTGGCTGCGCCGAATGGGGCTCCGGGCGAGAATAATGGGGGGAATGCATAAATTTATTCTTTAAATCCTAGTAAGGATACAGGATTTAAAGAATAAATTGCAAATCTAAAATTATACGCCGCGTTTACGGGAACGATTTTGGAATCTCTCAACACGTCCTGTTGTGTCTACCATCGTCTTCTTGCCAGTGTAAACGCTGTGAGAATCCATAGTAAGGTCACAAATGACGATGTAATATTCCTCACCATCAATCATTTCCTTTTTACGGGAACGCATGGTGGACTTTGTAATAAATTTTCTTCCTGTAGAGATGTCTGTAAAACAAACATTATTGTACTCTGGATGTATATCTTTTTGCATAACAAAAATTCCTTAATAATTAACCTTGGCGAGCCTTGAAACGTGGTTTCTTCTTATTTATAACGTACAAGCGCCCTTTACGACGTACCACTTGGCAATCGCCGTCTCTTTCTTTTAATGATCTTAATGAGTTGGACTTTTTCATATGAAAAACTAATTTAACTTAAACAACGTAGTAAACAGCATGTTCTGAAGCTTGTCAATAAGTTTTGTGAAAATTTGTAAAGCGTTTTACAAACCACTCTGTAAACGCTTAGCGAATTCGAGCTTTCTCGGCTAGGTAGATCGCTTGGAGGGCTTGAAAGTCCGTCTCTTTGTCTTTACTGTGGATGCAATAATCGTAGTCTTGCCAGGATCTAATCTCATCTTGGGCAATTTTGAGGCGTTTATCAATCTCCTCTTGCTTGTCTTTACCGCGCGTGGTAAGGCGTTTATCCAGCTCATCGAGGCTTGGAGGCATGATAAATATGGTGACTAAATGACCTTGCAAGAGCGTATCCTTTTTCGCCTTCTCGCGGAAGGTTGCGGCTCCCTGGACGTCTATGTTAAGTAAAAGGTCGCTCACGCCTCCTTCCAGGCCTTTATAGATCTCACTTTTCAATGTACCATAATAGTTGCCATGAACCAGAGCATATTCGTAAAAAGCATCTTGAGCGATGCGTTCCTCAAAGGCTTCTCTGGTAAAGAAATGATAGTGGTCGCCATCCTCCTCGCCATCCCGCGGGACACGCGTTGTGGCGGTTATGACGCGATTGACCTTACCCGAGTAGGTCGACAGCATACGGTCACAGAGGGTGGTTTTACCGCTACCGGCAGGTCCGGAAACGATAATAAGCAAAGCGTGAGGCTGGGGAGCTTGTATCATCTTAAATCCACTAATATGATAACGTAGAAGCGGCCAGTATTAAGCCATAAGAAAATATCAAGACAGCAAATGTCTTTACTCGGCTAGCTTTAGTGAAGAGCCAGTTAATAAAGTCCCTTAAATAGAAGGGAACCGTACCGAGAAAAAGGGCCAGGAGTATAAGCAAGTAGACAAAGCTGACAAGAAAAAGGCGGCTATCGGGAGACTGCATGTACGCCGCGTCCAAAAAGGCTTTAGATACAAAAAGAGTGACTATCGCTAGGCCACGAACGGCTAAGAAGTCCTTCACCCAAATGAAAGAACCGACAGTAATGAAAGCAAAGAAGAGAAACATCCAATGCTTGTATTCACCAAAATCAGCTTCACCGAGCTGGAGGATATTCCAGAGAAAAAGAACTGCCGCGAATCCAAAGAAGAGGTATGCAAAGTTTTTAGAGCGCAAAAAGTGCTTCAAGAAAGCTTCGCAGAAACCACCTCGCCACAAAAGCATTGTTCCCGTAGCTAAGAGGATAACAGACATCAGAATTGTCGCGAAAAAGAGACTCATTTGCGGAGAATTATCCTTTGTTTTAGCATTTGAGTAAAGTAAAAAGGGGCGCCGTTATGATTGATTATATGCATTGCGGTTTTGACAAGATTCGGGATTATTGATAACACTATTCAATTATTATTTCAGATATGGAAAACATTATCATTCTAGGAAGTGGGTGTGCCGGCTTGACAGCAGCATTATACACAGCACGCGCAAATTTAAACCCATTGGTAATTGAGGGCAAACAGCCCGGAGGGCAGTTAACGACTACCTCTGAGGTCGAAAATTTCCCCGGCTTTCCCGAAGGAATAGACGGTTTTGAGTTAATGGACAGAATGCGCAAGCAAGCGGAGAAATTCGGTACCCGTTTTGTGAATGAAACCATTACAAAAGTTGAATTAGATGGCGAAATAAAGCGACTACACGCCGGCGATAAGGTTTATGAAGCAAAAGTAATCATCATCAGCACAGGCGCTTCTTCAAAGATGCTAGGCGCTCCCGGGGAAAAAGAATTGTTTGGCGGAAAAGGCGTAACCACCTGCGCAACCTGCGATGGCGCGTTTTACCGCGGCATGGACGTTGTTGTGATTGGAGGCGGAGACTCTGCCTGCGAAGAAGCCCTCTTTTTAACCCGTTTTTGCAAGAAAATTACATTAATCCATAGGCGCGATGAGCTACGAGCATCGAAAATCATGGCAGACAGGACTGTTTCTCATGACAAGATAGAGATGCTGTGGGACAGCGTTGTGGAAGAAGTTCTTGGCGTTGAAGAAGGTGGCGTAAAAGGCGTACGGGTAAAAAGCCTCAAAACAGGCGAAGAACATACCGTGGACTGCAAAGGCGTCTTTGTCGCCATTGGCCATAGCCCCAACACGCAAATATTTAATGGGATCCTGAAGCTAGACGAACTCGGGTACATTGTTCCCGAAACCAACAGTATGGTAAGAACCGGCATACCAGGCGTGTATGCTTGCGGGGATTGCGTTGACCATAAATACCGCCAAGCGATTACGGCTGCTGGCATGGGCTGCCAAGCCGCAATTGAATCAGAGCGATGGTTAAGTGAATGCGAAGCGATGGAAGCATCTACTCATCTGAATTCATAATATTCCCGATACTTTAAGCAAGATTGCGTGCCAAAAATTAATCTTTTTGGCTTCGCGCATTATTACGCATAAGACTATTTGAATTTTGGAATAAAATTGTGTAGGTTTAGGTAGAAGAAGGACCCCTCTTCTCCTGCCCTATGAAGAAATCGAGTTCAACCACCC
Organism: Verrucomicrobia bacterium CG1_02_43_26; assembly: GCA_001872735.1. Taxonomy (NCBI): domain Bacteria; kingdom Pseudomonadati; phylum Verrucomicrobiota; species Verrucomicrobia bacterium CG1_02_43_26. The sequence goes on from MNWT01000006.1 coordinate 46,667, forward strand.
CAAATGCGAGAGACCAATTTTTATTCAAATTGGATGATAGGGGTGTTTTTATTTCGGCGCTCAATGATAGAGCTGATATTTCCGGACATAGCGAAGATGACTTCATGGGTAAATCGCTCAAAATATTCATCCATAAGGATGATCAAAATATTTTTTTACAGTTTTTAGAAAACGCGAGAAAAGAAGCCGTTCTGCTGAATCTTTCACTGAGAATCATAACGTCAAAAGGAAATGTAATGTATGCACGCATCTATGGACGTTACGATACAAGCGAAGGAGTCTATTATTGCTCTCTTAAAGATCGCAGCCCAGAAAAAGACAAAGAATTGGAAACATTCATCACGTCTCATTCAACACAACAATTGGAAGAGGCATTGAAACATGCAGAGAGAACGCTACGCACAACTCAGTCAGAAAAAGAAGCGCTGATGATGGAACTTGAACTTCTGGAAAATGATTTCAGGCATTCAGAAGAAGAAAAAAAACGAATACAAGCAAACATCACGTCTACAATAAAAGCGCTTAGCCATACGATGCGTACTTATTTGAATGGAATAGCCGGGATGTCCAGTTTATTAGAAAAGGCATTGTTATCGCAAAAGCACAAGAGTTACCTGGAAGTCATACACGATGATTGCGACAAGTTGTTACGTTTAGCCAATGATCTGTTTTGCTTTTCTGCAGCAGAGAGTGGTGAACTACAAGCAGAAGGGCTGGCGTTTTCAATTGAAAACGCAATTACAAGCGTGATGCATTCTTTTAGTACTCCCTACTTACAAGAAAAACCGATTGAAATTAGCCATCGATTCGAGCAAGGCGTTCCTGAGTATATCATAGCAGATCCAAAAATATTACACAAAGTGCTGTCAAAATTATTAGACAATGCGATCAAACACACCCCCAGGGGATCCGTAAGCCTAATTATTTCCCTACAAGAACGCGGCAAAAAGTATTCGAAACTTGCCTTTATAGTCGAAGATACCGGCCTAGGGATGCCACCTGAGCTGGCAGCTGATGTATTTGACCCTTTTTCCTACTTGTCTCGAGCAAAAGCAATGTCAGGAAAAGGTACGGGCATGAGTCTAGCCGTTTGCAAAAAACTAGTACAGTACATGGGTGGGGACATTAATTTGAAGAGCGCCCCAGGCCAAGGTACAACCGTCACATTCTCCCTAAAAACCCCTGCTTATTTACCGGAATGTACGATTGGAAACCACGCATTTGAGCTACTAAAAAGACCCTTAGACGGCCAAACATTGAAGATACTGCTTGTTGATGATGACCCTATCAATGGCATGATTAGCCAAAGTATCTTAGATAATTTGGGGTTAAAAGTGGAATTGGTATCCAGCGGAGAAGAAGCGATCGAGCGCTACCAAAAGGAACATTACGATATTATATTAATGGATATCGTTATGCCGGAAATGGACGGCCTGGAAAGCACGAAGCGAATAAGAGCATTGGCACAAGATATTACAACCCCGTATATAATCGCGATGACTGCTAACGCGTATGAATCCGATTACAAAAGAGCGATGGCTGCCGGTTTAAATGATTATATCTGCAAACCGTTAACCGCTAAAATGGTCTTTTACGCACTCAAAGGCTATATACGTAACCGCGAAGAAACGGGTTCTTCTGATAACCAGCCGCATCGAGAAAAAGCAACTCATCCAGGCAGTATTGAATACCCGAATGATTAACGGTTAACTTGTTAAGAAAATTATGTTAAAAAAAACTCCTAAACAAAAAACAATATTTTTTGCCGCAGGTTCGGGTGATATTGGAAAGACGTTTGATTATTGGCTAGAGGGAAAAGATGATCCTCAAATAACGTCAAAAACCTATAGCGGTCAATTTTATAGCGTTTGCCGTGAGCTAGGATTCAAAGGAGTAGCAATTGCTTATAATCCAAGCACCTATGATCGTACAGAAGAGGGAATACGAGTAAGGCATATCCCGAAACCTAAACTACCTCAACGAGGGGCATTATACCATATTAGAGAAATTCTTTATGGCTTACGGATTATATACGAGGCCATCAAAGCAAAAGCTGATTATGTCGTAATCGTTGATGGTACAACACATTGGTTTTTGTTGTATACATTAACCCTCATGGGCAAAAAAATCATACCGTCTTTTTTTTGTGTCTTATGGGCTGAGGCACATCCTTTTACTGGAATTAAACGAACGTTACTGACATGGGATGTTAACTTTATTAAAAAAAAACCATTGGATATTCTCGTTGTATCCAAGGAAGTACAAGTTCAGATTGAAAAAATCGCCAAACAAAAAGTTCCCTGCACGCTATTCTTCTGTAATTACAAAAGAGACCTCTTTGCGGGGATGTCTCTCAAAGAAAAAGCAAACCGTCCAACAAAAGTCCTATATGTCGGGAGAATAGAAACCAGCAAAGGGGTATTTGATTTAATAAAACTTGCGGAGAATTTCAAAAACAAGGGCAAAGAGATAGTATTCGATGTGTGCGGTACGGGAAGCCAACTTGACAACTTAAAAAAAGCAGTCCACGAAAAAGAATTATCCCCGTTTGTTAATATTTTAGGTCATTGCAATCATTCGGAAATAAAAAAGCGTTTTAATGATACTGATATTGTTATTGTACCCACTCGATCGGATTTCGCGGAAGGGTTTAACCAAGTTGTAACTGAAGGTATTCTCTCAAGAAGACCTGTTGTGACATCCTCAGCATGCAACGCGTTAAGCCTTCTTCGAGAAGCTTGCGTAGAAGTGCCTGTCAATGATGTCGCGGCATACGAAGTCGCCATTTTGGATTTGCAAAATAATGATAATCTTTATCGAGAAAAAGTCCGCGCCTGCGATGCTCTGCAAGAACACTTTTATAATGAAAATCTAGGATGGAAAGCTCAATTATTGGCTATTGTAAGAAAGGCTGAAAAATAACTTTGATCGTTATAAACAATCTCTTGATATAGCTGAAAAGTGGCACACCCGAAGGGAGTCGAACCCCTAACCTCCTGATCCGTAGTCAGGTGCTCTATCCAATTGAGCTACGGGTGCCTACTTGAAACAATGATTGTAGTAGAAGTCTTGAGTTTTTCAAGCTCTTTTTCTAAAAAGTTTAGCCTAGAAGCCCACATCTGTTTTCTGGAGCCCTCTGAAGCTCTGCTGTTAGTATATTAGCGATTAGCTTGTGCTTTCATCAAACCAAGCATTGACTTGTGTTTATCTATAAAAGCATTGCATTTATTAAAATAATCTTTTGTGGCCAATTCCTCAAGCCGTTCAATGGTTTGCCCTAGTGAATTGAGTTCGCAGGTAGGCACTCCCCCATAAGGACTCAGTGTTGATACTGTAATGGACTCAACCAATCTCCTTCTTTCTTTCTTAGCCTTACGGACAGTTGCCGAAGCTGCTGACTCCATTATTTTCTTTAATTCGGGGCAGTTACTTGACCACAAAACGTGGGACACCTCACTCAATTTTGCCAAACGATTGTCGACAAAATCAGGGCTTCCATAATACCCCCATAAGAAAGCATAATTTTCTCTAAATTCTGTAACATCAGCCAGAAAAGCTTTATCCACAAAAGCGCAGCTGGTGTCACTTGCAAATAGGTGGGTTGAAGCAAGTGTTATGAGCATCAAAAATGATAATAGTTTTTGTTTCATATTTATCTCATTAGAGTGAATCTACTTAAACGATAAATCATCCACAAGAAATGTCAAATACATCGCCCCAACGCCTGTCTACATACGCTTAACCGCATAAGCAACGGCTTCAGCAACTTGCTCGAGATCTTCCTTTGTGTGACGGGCTGAAATAGAGGTGCGCACAAGATCTTTGCCAGGGGGAACACCCGGGGCAAGTGCGATTACGGCAAATACACCTTTTTCCATCAAGTGTTTCCAGAAATAATAAACCTTGGCTTTGTCCCCAAGGACAATGGGGACCGCTGGCGTTTCACTTTGCCAGTAATCCAGGTTAAGATCATCCAAAACCTTTTTATAATAACGAGTATTATCCCAAAGGCGCTCGAGGTGCTCGGGTTCGGACTCCATAACATCGATAGCGGCAAGCGCGCAAGCTGCTTGAGCTGGTGAAATAGCAGCACTGAAAACAGTTTGCTTGGAATGGGATCGGAAATATTCAATTGTTGCTTTATCAGCTGCAACAAAGCCGCCTGTACTTGCCATGGCCTTGGAGAGGCTACCGCAAATAACATCAACGTGCTCTTCCATCTTAAAATGACTGACAGTTCCCCTACCCTGGTGACCAAGAACGCCGAAACCGTGGGCGTCATCGAGAACGAGAAGGCAATTTTGGCCTTGAGTGACCTCGACAAACTCATCTAAGCGGGAAATATGCCCCTCCATGGAATAGACACCCTCCATGATAATAATTTTGTCACGATCAGGTGACTCTTGGGCTAAAATGCTCTTTAAGTCAGCTGGATTATTATGACCGAAACGCTCGATTTCGCCGCGTGTAAGACCCAAGCCGGACCACAGAGAAGAATGGACATTACGGTCAACAAGGACGAGATCACCCTTATTTACAAATGTTGTGGCTGCGGCCATACAAGAGAGGTAGCCGGCTTCGTGGACATGGCAAGCTTCTTTGCCTAAAAATGCGGCCAACCGCTCTTCGAGCTCTTCGTGAAAACGACGTGAGCCATTGGAAAGGCGAGAGCCTGTTGTACTCGTTCCCCATTTATCTAAAGCCCTTTTTGCGGCTTCGATAATTTTAGGGTGATGCGTAAGACCCAAGTAATCGTTACTACTGAGCATGATCATTTCCTTGCCATCAAGCCACACATGGGAGCCCACCTGCTTTTCAAAAGAAAGATAATAAGGGTTATATTTAAGCCGCAATTTAGTATCCGGGTCTTTTTTAAAACGGTTTAATATCTTTTTTTTATTCTTTTTGAAAAGTGATAACATAGAAATTTATTATTTGTGCAGAGCATTATTCCTGTTATCGGGTGAGAAAACAAGCTTATTTTGATGTAAATAAGTTATGAATTGGCTCCCAAGGCTCTTTTCTTCTTGCGTTAAGGTGCGTTAAGGCTTATTCTGCCCATTCAAAGCAATTACAATTCAACTATTAGACATTGATTATGGATCTTTTACTAAACACAATTATTCCCTTTATTGGACAAGCAGCAGCTGGCGAAGGCTCAGGTATGGGCATGCAACTTTTGATTTTTGCAGCTTTGTTTGGCGGTATGTGGTTTTTGCTCATCGCTCCGCAGCGTAAGAAACAAAAAAAACACGCTCAAATGCTGAGTCAATTGACAACGGGCGACTGCGTTATCACAAATGGTGGTATCTATGGCGTTATTACGAATGTCAAAGAAGATCGCTTTGTGGTTAAAATTGCGGACAACACGAAGATTGAAGTGAACAAAGCATTCTTGCAAAACAAAGTAGAAGAAAAGAAGTAAGCTTTTCATTACACTTTTTATTATCTTTTGGGGCATGAAAATGCCCCTTTCTTTAACCCAAAAACGAACTACATATGACGAGAAGCATTCTTGGTCGGTTAATTTTGACCCTTGCCGTGCTGGCTTGGGCGTTGTTTAACATCATCCCCTATAAAGACAAGCCGTTCAACCTGTTTGTTAAAGATCGTGTATCAGCTAATACACAAGCCTTTGGCGAAATCTATATGATAGCAGAGGATCGCGTTGCTGCCGGCAAAGAGCCATCCCTCTATGTAGCTTTGATAAATTTGGGACACGAGGAAAAGATTGATTTCTCAACCTATTTCCCAGATGTCAATTTGGCAGACATCAAAAACCTGGACAAACGCAATGAAGTCCTATTGCAATACCTATTAAAAGAGTCCCAAGGGAAAATCAAACTGGGATTAGACTTAAAAGGAGGAATGGCCTTTACGCTAAAAATCGATGATGCCGCACTTGCAAACAAAAATAAGTATGAAAGAAAGCTGCAATTAGAAAAAGCGATCGACATCATGCAAAAACGCGTTAACGGATTGGGTGTTGCAGACCCCATTATACGTGCAAAAGGTAGCGATCAATTAGAAATTCAACTACCTGGACTCAGTACCGCTGAGAACCCGGACGTGCTAGCGAATCTGCAAAAGCCCGCTAAGTTAACCTTTCACCGCGTACACAGGACGAAATATCCTACCGGAGCCGCTGGCGAAGAAGCGCCTACGGGATATCTCACGATGGTGAAAGAAGACACAGATCAAAAAACGGGCGAAATTCGTGAAGAACGCGTTTTCGTACGCCGTGTACCCGATATGGGCGGCAACATGGTGAAAAGCGCCCACGCAACGATGAACCAATATGGTGGTTATGAAATTTCACTCAGCATGACATCTGAAGGGGCAGACCATTTTGCAAGTTTAACCAAACGGATTGCAGACGAGAACAATCAAGCGCCTTATGGGTCTATGAGCGAATCCAACCCTGCAAAGTACGGCCGATTGGCAATTGTGCTTGATGGAAAACTCTATTCTGCACCAAGAGTAACAGAATCCATTCCTGGAGGCCACGCCCGCATCTCTGGGCAGTTCTCTCAACGGGACGCACTGGAGTTAGCAAATGTGTTAAATAACCCACTTGAATTTGAGCTTACATTGACTGAAATGAGCGAAATCGGGCCTTCTCTGGCAGACGATGCTCGAAACTCTTCGATTAACGCAGCTCTTTTAGGCGCCGCTCTCGTGATTTTATTCATGATCGTTTACTATAATGGCGCTGGCTTTGTTTCCGTAATCGCTGTTTTGCTGAATGTAATTGTTGTATTGGGCGTTCTAGCAAGCCTGGATGCAACACTGACACTTCCTGGTGTTGCCGCGCTTGTATTAACAGTAGGCATGGCCGTTGATGCTAATATTCTTATCTATGAGCGCATCAGAGAAGAACTTCGTGCCGGCAAGAGCACAAAGGCTGCTCTAAGCGCCGGTTTTGAAAAAGCATTTTCAACCATTGTAGATGCAAACATCACCACATTATTAACCGCATGCATATTGATTTGGCTAGGAACCGGCCCAATTAAGGGCTTTGGCGTAACCTTAGCAATCGGTATCGGTACGACGCTATTCTGTGCGTTGGTAGTGAGCCGCGCCCTGCTAGAGCTTTTCGTAAATACAAATATTATTAAAAAGCTTCTACCATTCTCCTTCCTTAAGCCCGTTCACATGGACTACCTTAAGTACCGCGTAAAGGCATATTCACTTTCTATTCTTATCGCAATAGTAGGCGTTATTGCTGTTGCCGTGAACCATAGCCATATATTTGGAATCGATTTCATTGGAGGCGATGAACTGACAATTCGCTTTGAAGAAAAGTTGGGCATACAAGAGATTGATGAAGTTGCCAAAAATAATGGGCTAGGAGAAGTAATTCCTCTTTACCAGAGTCTGCTTGGCGACAACAAAGAAGTTCTAAAGCTACAAACCGAGCATGGCAAAGGTCCTGCGGTTTTAGCTGCTTTGGAAAAAGCTTATCCGAACGCGCAGCTAGAGATGATTGGTGAAACAAGCATTGGTGGTAGCGTGAGTGATTCGATTAAAACGGATGCGTTGCTAGCTGTTGCCGTTGCGCTTATCGGTATCTTACTTTACGTAGCCTTCCGATTTGAGTGGGGATTTGGTATCGGCGCGGTCGTTTCGACCATCCACGACATTGTGCTAACAATCGGTATATACGTTTTACTCGGCGGGCAGTTCTCTGCCTCTATGGTTGCTGCTATCTTAATGATTGTCGGTTACTCCATTAACGATACGATTGTTGTGTTTGACCGGATACGCGAAGAACTGGATCTGCATCCAGAAATGAAGTTGTGGGATATCATTAATCTCTCCATCAACCGCACGCTTTCTCGTACCATTCTAACAAGCTTGACGACCTTTATGGCTGCTCTTGCACTGTTTATCTTTGGCGCGGGCGTGATCAAGGACTTTGCGTTGGTGTTTATCATTGGTATTATCACCGGTACCTATTCCTCTATCTTTATTGCCAGCCCTATATTTTACTGGTGGCACAAAGGAGACAGGAAGCATGTTGCTCAACGTGAGATTACGCCTAAGTATCATTGGGAAGAAACGACAACTTCCGTTGGTAGTGACAAAAAATGATTTGGCGCAATCCTCAGCAAAATCTTTTATTAGAAAAGCAGTTATCTAAAGAACTTAAGATTAGTGAACCGGTAGCCAGTATGCTGGTTACTTTTGGCATCAGAAACGCCTCGGAAGGAAGGGCGTTTCTGGAATCCAAACTTGCGGATCTAGAAGATCCCTTTGCGATCACGCACTTAAAAGAAGCCGCAGAGCGACTGATACAAGCAATTAATCAAAAAGAAAACGTGCTGATTTTCGGAGACTACGACGTCGACGGCGTCACAAGCGCTGCTCTTCTAGTAAGCTTTTTGCGCGAGTTTGGGCTAGATCCGAAATATGTAGTTCCTTTTCGACTACAAGAAGGTTACGGGCTGAGCCAAATTGCTGTAGAACGCGCACTAGCAGAAAATCCAGGCATAGATTTATTTATCTCGCTCGACTGCGGAACAAATTCTTTAAAAGAAGTTCAATACGTAAGAGAGCAAGGCATAGACGTAACCATTGTTGACCACCACCAATCCACGGAAACATTGCCGGAGGATTGCGTGATTGTTAACCCCCATGTATTTGATAAAGCAGAAAACCCATGGCAAAGCCTTTGCACAGTAGGCCTCGTTTTCAAACTCTGCCACGGATTATTAAAACTATTGCGAGAAAGTGAAATTGATAAAGCATTTGATCTAAAATTAAAAGATTACTTGGACTTCGTGGCGTTGGGAACAATCGCGGACATGGTTCCCCTACGTGGCGAAAATCGCATTTTAGCAAAACAAGGGTTAAGCGTGATGTCTGACATGAAACGCCCGGGACTACAGGCGTTGTTTCAAGTCAGTGGCATTTCGATTGCGCAGGAAATAAAACCATCCGATGTATCCTTTCGCTTAGGGCCAAGGATCAATGCCAGTGGACGCTTAGCGGATGCAATTTTACCGATTAATCTATTACTCAACGACAATTACGAAGAAAGCTTGAAGCTTGCTCAACAGCTGGATGCCATGAATAAAGAGCGGCAAGCCATCGAGCGAACCGTAACAGAGCAAGCCATTTCCATTGTAGAGAAAGAAGGTCAACACACACAGGAAGCCATTTTAGTCTACAATGAAGATTGGCATTTTGGTGTTGTGGGTATTGTAGCAGGCAGACTTAGCAGACTGTACCATCGACCAACATTAGTATTAGGCTCTGAGTGCGGGTACGCAAAAGGATCTGGACGAAGTATCGAAGGCATTAATTTAGTCGATGTGCTAAAAGAATGCGATGAATTACTCCATATATGGGGAGGCCACCCGGCCGCAATCGGTCTATCCCTGGATCCCAATAATTTAGATGCGCTCTATGACCGTTTCCTTAGAACCGTTCAAGCTATCACGCCCGAAGGCCTGCCCGAGCCTTCGATTGATATCGCGTATTGGATAGACGTAAACGAGCTTACTACAAAATTGCTAGATGAATTGGATCTTCTCCACCCCTTTGGCATGGATAACCCAGAGCCGATCTTTGGGCTCAAAGGTGTCACCTTAGAAAAGCCCGCAGATGTTTTTGCGAACAAGCACTGGCGTTTTAGACTGAATACTGACAAACAAGGCTATATAGGAGGCATTGCTTGGAATATGGCAGAACGTATTCCCGCTTTGCGCACGCCGATTGATATGGCGGTACGATTCAACTGGAACCATTGGAATGGTAAAAGCTATCCTCAGATTGAATTAGTAGACTGGCGGGAATCTCTTGCCTGATATATAATCTTGTTTTTCTTGCGTTAACAAATTTATTTTGATTATAGAAACACGCGAGCAACCCCTTAATGTTTCTTTACTTTAATTTCCAGACAGGATTAGTTCCTAGCCAATAGCTGAGGATTTTCTCTTTCGGTGCCCATGTAGATAGTAGATATTTCATACTCAGTATAACACTCAAGGAAGCAGTTCCCGCCAATGCAAACGTGCAATTCGATTGAAAAGCTAACTCCTCATCCATCATCTGCAAATGTAGATTTAAATTGTTTATAGGCCATTTAGGAATGTTTATAAATAACCCCAGAATACGATGGTCTAAGACAAAGTCATCCAAAATAAGCAAAGAGGCACATGCTTGACCAAAAGAAGAAATGCAAAAATCTCGATTAGATCTTGATTGCATCAAAGCGAACAGTTCATCCCTGGACTTACCCTTTACCGCTGAAAGGCTAAGTCCTGCATCAACTAGGAATTTCAGTTGATCACTACTTAATTCCCTAATATCATTTAGATTATACCCAAGACCATAAACCGCCTGTAAGTGTTCAATACTTACTAAGTCTTGAACGTCTTTACGGGTTAGGTCGAGTAGTTTGATAGCTTGGCATTGAATATCATTTAGATCCCTTGTTTCCGTAGAAAATGACATTGCAATCTTCCACTCCAGCTCATTAATATCTTTTGTAAAATGAGGATCAGTAAATGTTTTATAGGTCAATTTATCTATATACTCCTTTTCAAACCTGGTACAACCCGGGATCTGATTGAGATCCCTCACCTTAAAGGCCATTATTAGCTTTTTGTGGCCGGTAACAGCTTTAAAGAACCCTTTACTCACTTGCATTTGGCTCCAGACATCTTCAATCATTAGAAAATCCACTACTTCTAATAGAATATCCGAGGGAAGCTCGTACTGTTTATTCAAGTATTTACTCGCCTCGCGAATTCCCAATAGATCTTTCGGTGTGATCGGATCAGGACTCTTTATCAAACGATCGCCCAATTTGCTATCCAGAAAAAAATCTGGGTAATGCGTATGCAACCATTCTTGTTTGCGTTTTGAATATTCTTTTAGCTCTTCCTTGGATGGTGTTGTACTAATCCCCCTGCCAATAAAAGGAATACCATTTTCTCTTTTTAACTTTGGTTGACTATCTAATTTTTCAACACGCGGGAGGCCAATACTTATACTACTATTCATATATTTATTTCATTAAATTATTTTATCCCACTTAAAGTCGCACGAACGATAATTAATAAAGCCATCAATGTCAATCACTTAAACAACCCAATCAATAAAATCAAATAACAATACCAATAAGAGCACTTTATTAAAAGATAAACTCAAAATTGGCAAAGATGAAAACACCCAGGGACTGGTGCTTAATAAAACGCCACGCTTTCTCGGTCCACACAGAATGATCCATATGATTTTCTAGAGTGGCTAAAAGAGGACTAATTCTCCTTCGAAGCACATTCTTTTTTGAGCTGCTTCCAGTCAACTAGACGTTGCGCAATGGCCGCTTCTGCACCCGTTGCCTTAGGTTGGTAAAATTGTTGCGGCTTTAGCATGTATTCTTGGCCTGAAATAGCATCTGGGTAGTTATGGCTGTAGCGGTACTCTTTGCCATGGCCAAGAGTACCGCCGATTTTATTATGACCATCACGAAGCCAATCAGGAACGTTTTGCACAGGGCCTTTGCGGATAGTGGCTTGGGCTTCGCCCAGCGCCAATGTGGTGCTATTGCTTTTAGGTGCGGTGGCCAAGAAAACGGTTACATGAGAAAGGTTCAAGGCGCACTCCGGCATACCGATGATCTCGCAGGCCTGGAAGGCTGCTGTAGCTAAAGGCAAAGCACGGGAATCTGCTAAACCAATATCCTCTGATGCCAGGATAATTAAGCGCCGAGCAATAAAACGAGGATCCTCGCCACCTTCCAACATTTTTGCAAGCCAGTAGAGCGCAGCGTCCGGATCACCTCCGCGAATACTTTTTATAAATGCGGAAATCGTGTCGTAGTGTTCGTCTTCGTTGGCATCGTAACGAATTTGACGCTCGGAAGCAAAGATTTGAACCGTTTCATGCGTAATCTCAGAACAAATAGGTTGGCTAAGAACAATTGTTTCGAGCGCATTTAAAGATCTACGAACATCGCCATCCGACAATGCTGCAATTCCAGATAGAGCCTCGTCTGTCAAAGTACAGCGAGTTGATTTCAAACCATGTTCCTCGTGATTTAAAGCAGTTTGAAGAATAGTTACCATTTCCTCTTGGGACAAGGCCTCTAGGCGAAAGAGATGACTGCGACTCAGTAAAGGAGCATTGATATAAAAGCCAGGATTATGAGTTGTAGCACCAATTAAACGGATATTACCCGCTTCTACATCAGGAAGGAGGAGATCTTGTTGCGCACGGTTAAAACGGTGAATCTCATCAATAAAGAGGATGGTGCGCTGGTCTTGGCGGTAACGTGCCATCTTTAGAATTTCACGCAGCTCGGCCACATTGGACAAAACGGCGTTGATGGAAACGAATTTACTACGGGTTTCCTCTGCGATGACAGAAGCCAGCGTTGTCTTACCACAGCCAGGAGGGCCATAGAAGAAGAGACTGCCGAATTGATCCTTTTCAATGAGTTGCGGCAGAAGCTTCCCTTTACCGAGAATGTGGGATTGGCCAACCACCTCCTTCAAACACTTCGGGCGCATACGAACAGCCAGCGGCTGGTTATTTACCAAAGGCTGCTGCTGAGTTGATGAAAAGAGCTCCAGGTTATCCGTATCCATTGTTAGTTGAAGGTTTATTATGAAGAGGGAAAATGTTTCTTGCAAGAATGCAAAGCTGTCCGTTATCGTTTTGCGCAATGGCGATCATTGTACATACCAACAAACAAAATATAGCGCTCACGATTGCAGGGTCTGACAGCGGCGGCAATGCCGGCATACAAGCTGATCTCTTGACCATGAGCGCATTAGACGTGCATGGAACCAGCGCTATCACCTGTTTAACGAGTCAAAACCCAGACAATGTTTCGCAAGTCTTTCCCGTGCCCCCGGAATACGTGATTGGGCAGATAGACCAAGTATTGCGATTCTTTGACGTAAAAGCCTTGAAGACAGGTATGCTCTTTAACGAAGCGGTCATTAAAGCAGTAGCAGACTATTTTAAACGAATACCCCATATATTAAAAGTCATCGACCCAGTGATGATTGCCAGCAGCGGGGCTAAATTACTGGAAGATGCTGCCATCGATGCCTTAAAAAGCAATTTATTACCCCAAGCAACCCTCATAACCCCCAATTTAGACGAGGCCGCTGTATTAATCGGAGAGCGGCCAACAACACCTAAAGCGATTGAAAGTTGTGCTCAAAAAATTGCAAAGCAATATGGCGTAGCCTGCTTATTAAAAGGAGGGCATATGGAAGGGGATAGGTTAATTGATATATTGGCGGATAAAGAGGGCACGCTTTATAAATACGAAACCCACAGAATTCCTAATGTAAACACGCATGGCAGCGGCTGCACCCTATCTGCCGCGATTACCGCCTTTTTAGCAAAGGGATTAACACTCCCTGATGCCGTCGGAAAAGCGCACCGTTATTTACAAAAGGCCTTACTTGCTCCTAAGAAACTCAATGGCCAATCCTTCATCCAGCATAATATCCTCTGAGCCCCAATTGCTGCGCTCGAAGACCCGAAGCCCCTTGCTATGGTTCCTGCTGCCTCTCTTAATCGGCTATTATCTCGGGAGCCTTTGGCATAATGCATGGGCACTTACAATCGTTGGCGTAGTAGTTTGCATGGCAGGCGCTTACTTGTACTATAAGCAGTTGACATATGCGCGGTGGTATGGGTTGGCTGGTTTAGTAATATTATTAAGCTGGGGATATTACATAACACGCGTAGACCATGGCAAAAACTTCCCTCCCCTAGCCCCTCGGGAAGCAATTTTAACCCTGAAGGTTGATCACGTTTTTGCGCAAAACAGTGAGAAACAGACTGTTTTGGGAACCGCCGTAGTCTACCATGCCCCTCTTCACTTAAAAGCATATGAAGGGAAACGGGTATATTTTCAGGCAAGAAACCCGTTGGATATTCCCGTTATAAAAACACAGCTCATAGAAAGCCGTGCGGTGTTAAGCGACCTGAGAAACCAGGAGGAAACAACGGATTTTAACCAATATCTCCTACGCTCAGAAGTGCATCTTGGCTTTACGCGGGGAACTTTATTGAGAGAAGTGACTTCTGCAAACGCATTCTTTCGCTTTTTCAACCAACAAAACGAACGTTTCGAGCGCATATTACGCCAACATATTGACTGGATCAAAGCACCAAACGGCGCTACCGCTGTTTACATTGCCATGCTTTTAGGGAATAAAGTTTATTTAAGCCAGGAACAAAAGGATATTTTCAAACAGTCCGGGACCTTGCATTTGTTTGCAATCAGCGGATTACATGTAGGCGTAATCGCCGGTTGTTTAGCCTATATATTGGGATTAATGCGCCTGCCTAGAAAAGTAGCCGCAATTATTGGGCTTAGCTGCTTACTGTATTATGTATTTGCCACGGGAGCCAGCCCCTCAGCCATGCGAGCGTACTTGATGGTCTTGTTTTTTTGGGGCGCCTACTTCTTTGCACGAAAACCGGCACCGTTTTCGGCGCTGCTTGCCTCCGCAATCTGTACTTTGGTGTGGAACCCTTTACAATTATGGAACATTGGGTTTCAATTATCATATTTGGTTGTCGGTGCAATTTTGCTATACGGCCTGCCGCTGTATGAATGGATCAATATTAAGTTACGAGATGACGAAGACAATAAGTGGATTAATAATCGGTTTATACATGGAGCGATAGGATTATTGGCAATATCGATTGCGGCTACGCTGGGAAGCGCGCCTTTATCCATGATGTACTTTCATATCACAACACCCGGAGGGATATTGATCAACTTGCTCTTAATGCCGATGGCTTCGATTGTGATTGTGACCGGGTGCGTTAGTTTGATAGTGGGAATCATCGGTATTCCTATTTTGTCTTTATGGATGGGGTCAATCATTAACATGATCGCGGTTTATGTCATTGCGGCCATGGAAGCAGTCATTCCGTGGTCATTTCATATAAAAGGCCTTTTTTTTAGAATCGAAACACCCAGCTTAATGATATCAATAGGCTTTTTGCTCTTATTATTTGCCTGGCTGTTGTGGGGACATGCGCGCAACAAGCTAAACGAGGTTTATTACTACACAGCACCGGTGCTTTTGCTGACCATGATTACCGCATATGAAGTCCTTAAGGGGTTTAGATAACTCCCTTATGCCTAAGCGTTTATTTAAAAGACCTTGCCGATAGCGCAATATATGAATACACTATTCTCATGAAAAGCGCATACGAATTAGCCTTGGAAAAACTGGATGCCGAGAACGGAGCTCCTAAGCCATTAACACAAGAACAAAAACTGGCTCTTAAAGGAGTTGAAGAAACGTTTAAGACAAAATTGGCCGAGCGAGAATTGTTTCTTGAAAAGAAATTGGATGCCGCTGAAGCTGCAGGCAATTACGATGAAGCCGATAAAATACGCCGCCAGTTAACCGATGAGCGTGCGATCGCGGAAGAAGAGAAAGAAAAGGAAAAAGAGAAAATACGGAACCAAAACGGTTGAGTATTCAATCATTCCCCTTAGTCATCCAACCGCAAAGGCATGACAACGCACATAAACGCGTCTAATGTCTTTAAGACACCCGGGCTAAGTTCATCCTTAAATTCGAAGAAAACCTCATCCTTGGCAACTGCTTTTAGCGGATCCATTAAGAATTGCGGATTAAAAGAAACCCCAACGGAAGGCCCTTCATAAGCAATTGCAATTGTTTCGTGGGCTTGGCCATATTCCGGGCTTTCGCATGAAATCTCCATATTATTAGGATTCATGGTCAGACGAACCGCATTACTTTTCTCGCTAGTAACGATCGATGCCCGCTGCAAACAATCCAAGAAAAGTTCGCGCTCGATTTTGACACGCTGAAAAGTTTCTTTTGGAATGACCTGCTCGTAATTAGGATAGTTACCCTCTACTATTTTAGAAACGAGATAAATATTAGAAACAAGACCATTAGATTGAGCTTTGTCGCTGTTTACCTCTATTTCAAAAGCAATTTGTCTATTATTGAAAGCAATTTTGACCTTTTCACCCTGGCCTAAGAGCCGCTCGAGCTCATTTGCTGTCCTAGCAGGCAGAATAAGTTTTCCACTATTCTGAGCATTCACGGTAGCATCCTTGCTCATGACCCCTAAGCGACGGCCATCTGTAGCGACAAGCGTTAACTTGCCATCTCCGAAACTCCAATAAATGCCATTTAAGACATGCCTATTTTCGTCCGTTGATTGTGCGTAAGCAACCCCCTTAAGCATTTGGCTAAGGTCTTGCTGAGCCATTGCAAACTCGTTCTTGTCTGAAAATGCGGGCAATGGAGGGAATTCCTCGGCATTGATGCCCATAATTTTAAAAGAAGCGCCCCCAGCCTTAATGTGAGCTTGGTTAGTGGAAGCCTCGAATTGAACCTCGAGATTAGGTAAAGAACGCACCAATGTGGCTAACTTCTTGGCCGGCAACGTAATCGAACCGGGCTTTTCCACCTCTGCCTTAATGTGACAGCGGATACCCAAGTCAAAGTTTGTTGTGGTGAGGGATAGGGTATTACCTTCTGCCTTAATAAGAACATTGTTTAAAATCGAAAGGGAAGCTCGAGAGGAAACAATATTCAAAACTTGCTGCAATCCGGTACTAAAATGATCTCGATTAATTTTAAATTTCATGGGCACGCGTCTTTAAGAAAGATTAATTTATGTAATTTTTTTTAGTTTTTTGCAATACATAACTGCATTTTTGGCCGGAAAAGCTTAATTAAGCTTCGCCGAAGGCATTCGGCGGGTACTTTTAGGTCGATTTTCGAAGAAATGAGCCACAAAACGAGTAAAAAAAGATTGCATATCTACAATTTGCGGTTCAATATTCTATACCTTAATCGTTTTCAACAACTTGATAAGTATAATTTTTAAATAACAAAAAATCACTATGACAAACGAAAAACAACCGCAATTTTCTAAACTGAGGTCGATGCTATTCCCAGTTTATGCTTTCGAATTGAAAAAGGTCCTGCCGATGTGCTTGATCTTCTTTTTTATTCTGTTTATCTATACCTGTTTTCGTAATATCAAGGATAGCTTGATCGTACCTGCGTGTGGCGCGGGAGCGATTGCGTTCTTAAAACTATACTTTGTATTACCTTGCTCGGTATTGTTTTTCGTATTTTACGCTAAAGCGAGTAACATCTTCAATAAAGAGAACTTGTTTTACGTATCCATTATACCGTTCTTAGGCTTTTTTGCTCTATTTGCGTTTGTACTGTATCCATTAAAAGATCAGCTACATATGGCTCCGGAGACGATGGATTCATTAATCGCATCTTACCCGCAATTTGAATATTTCTTCCGCGTGATTGGTAATTGGACCTTTACAGCGTTCTATATCTCCGCAGAACTTTGGGGCAGTGTGGCGTTAACACTTCTATTCTGGCAGTTCGCTAACCGCGTGACTCGCATTCCTGAAGCAAAACGTTTCTATGCTCTTTTCAGCCTTGCAGCCCAATTTGCGATGATTCTTTCCGGAGAATTAGGCTCTTTCTTCTCAAAAGTTAAAAGCAACATCCCAGCCGGTGTTGACCCATGGGGTGAATCATTAAAGCTGATCATAGGTACCGGTGTTATCTTTGGTATTCTATGTATGGTCATTTACTGGTGGATGCATCGCGCCGTCCTTACCGACCCACGTTTTTATGACGCAACAGAAGCAGCCAACAAACCTAAGAAACAAAAGGTTAAGTTGAGCGTTATGGAGAGCATGAAAGTGATCTTCACCTCCCCTTACCTAGGCTTGATTGCTATGCTAGTATTTTCTTACGGGACAACGGTAAACTTGGCTGAAGCGGTTTGGAAGAGCCAGCTGAAGCTTAACTATCCTGACCCAAATGCATACAACATGTTTATGAGCACGTTTACGACCTATACAGGTATTGCAACGATGATTATGCTTGTGGTAGGTGGTAACTTGCTTCGCATGTTCCGCTGGGCAACCTGTGCTGCGATCACTCCATTAGTGATGCTTTTGGGCGGCGTTGTATTCTTTAGCTTAGTAGTCTTCCGCGAGCAATTGGGCCCAATCATGGCAAACATAGGCACTAACCCAGTCGCATTGGCCGTCCTTTCAGGCGCGATTGTTGTGATCTGTATCAAGGCTACCAAATATGCTTTGTTTGATTTGACCAAAGAAATGTCTTACATCCCCTTGGATGAGGAACTCAAAGTAAAAGGTAAAGCGGCAGTTGACGTTATCGGTGGCCGATTTGGTAAAGCCGGTGGCGCTTTCTTTATCTCTACAATCATCATGATTGCTAGCTCCGTTACAGGAGAAAAGACACAATTGTTGGATATCGCTACAATCCTGTCAGGAATATTCATCGTATTCACTGTCTTGTGGATCTTTGCAGTTAAGGCTCTTGGAAAACGGGTTGAGGCCATCTCTGGTGACCAAAGCAAGCACAAGAAATCTGCTGACGCAACAAAGCCTCAAGTTGACATAAAGGCAGCTGAAGAAGCACCTGCTCCGGTTAAATAAAGTTGGTTACAAGCAAATTTACATAACAAGCAAAGAAGCCGAGGTTATTTTTCCTCGGCTTCTTTATTTACCTAGCTGACCCAATGCGTCAAACCTCTAAGCAATAGTTGTCTAACATTTCTGCTACCTGCTCCCGTAAAGACATACTCCCTTTGTTTTCATCATTTTCAATAACCCCCTCGATATAAGCGAGAATGGAGGGTAGACTGTAATAACGTTCATTAAGACTGAGCCACTCATAAAAGTAATCCAGCGCTTCGAACCAATCCTCCACCAAGTAAGGGGATTTTGACTGATATTCTTGAAGTAATATAAACCCATTTATTACCTCCGGATTTTCCTTAGCATATCCTGCAAATGCCTCTAAAATAAGGTTAAATCGGCTTGTTGACTCGCATTTGACCATGATCTCCCCGACATCTTCTTCCGATAGTCTTGCTTGTTCCACCAAAATTCTTACTTCAGACAGGGTAATCATTCTCTCCATACGCTTTGGGACTTCCATTGGGGTTTTAACGAGATTCTACGCTAGACATCATCTCATTTAGGTACTATACCTTATAAACAAGATACACTGAAAATCTAAAATAATAAAGTTATAGCGCGTTTTTTATGAAATTTGTTCCTACAATATATCCTTGGTTATCCGAAGACGCATTGGCCAAGATGGAGCAATTTCTGGAAGAGATACGGGATTGGAATCAAAAAATTAACGTTATCTCGCGTAAAGATATCGATTTTCTAGAAGAAAGGCATTTGTTGCCGAGCTTAGCCATTGGCGCAGTGTGTCCCTTTAAAGAGGGCGCTACCATATTAGATGTGGGCACTGGAGGGGGGTTCCCGGGGATTCCACTGGCAATCTGTTTTCCTGAAGCGCATTTCACCTTAATAGACTCTATCGGAAAAAAGGTGCATGTTGTAGAGAATATTATCAAAAATCTTGGCCTAAAGAACGCTGTAGCCACGCAGAACAGGGTCGAAAACATCAATAAAAAGTACGACTATGTGGTTGCGCGAGCGGTCACGGCGTTGCCCAAATTTATCCCTATCGTGAAGAACAACTTAAGAAACGGGGATAGCGGGCGCTTAAGAAATGGTGTCTTGTATCTCAAAGGGGGTGATTATTCTACAGAAATAGAAGAATTAGGCATACAGCCCGGCAAAATATATCCTTTGGTTGATGTTTTCCAAGGAAAAATAGAGACGGATAAGAGTATCGTTTACTTTCCCGCAGACAGGCTTCTCCCACAAAAGAAGCTTATTGAGCGTTAATCTTTCAGCTCGTTTCCTTCAGGAAATCTCGAGATTCCCGCTTCAATTTGTTAAGCTTTGGCTTAACTTTAGTCAGCTCGTGCGGTGGAAGTTTGTCCACAATCAAGATACCATTGATGTGATCCACTTCGTGTTGAATGCAGCGGGCAAGTATGCCATCGCACTCGAGTACGTGCACCACGCCCTGTAAATCCTGGTATTTGACACGAATATTTTCAACACGCTCGATATTCGGGCAAGTTATTCCGGGGAGCGATAAACAACCCTCGTCATGAACAGCTGTATCCTGTCCTACAAATTCGATAACTGGGTTTACTAACACCAAAGGCATCAAGACTTCAATGGGTATACTGCGTTTATCTAGCGCAGCTTTCTCGTCATCTCGAATACGGCAATCCGAGGTATCCACAACACATAATTGTATAGCTTGACCGATTTGCTGGGCAGCGAGGCCAATGCCCTCATAATCATACACGGTTTCAATCATATCCGCGGCTAATTGCTCTAGCTTAGCGTCAAAGCGGTCAACCCTTACCCCTTTTTCTCTTAAAATTGGCTCTCCGTACTGCGTAACCCTTAATACCATAAGAATATTGTATCAAGCAAAACAGCCTAGAACAAGGCTCAAGTATGGAATCGGGAGATTTCGCCCTGCAGGGATTTGGTCGTATTTCGAAGTTTATCGATCTGGTTAGACGTGTTTTTCAAAGAAGTAACCGTTTGTTGAGCAGAGTTGCTCAAGCGGTTAATAGCTTCCTTAATTTGGTCTGCCCCATCCGCCTGGGACTGCATGCCCTGGAGCACCATTTCAAAGCGAGGAGGAAGCCCCTGAACTTGTTGAATGACATTTGCCAAATGGCTACTGACGGTCGTGATTTCATCCACACTATACTCAACTTTTTGAGACAAGTGCTTCATGGCGTTTACACCGGTTTGTACCGCACCTAACATTTCGCCGATCATTGACTCGATCTCAAGGGATGAGCCGGCAGTTTGGTCTGCTAGCCGGCGGATTTCTTTAGCAACGACACGGAAACCGGTTCCGTACTCCTTTGCCTTGCGAGCCTCAATGGCTGCGTTGAGCGACAAGAGGTTGGTTTGGTCCGCCACCTTTGTCATAGTGGTGATAATAAAACTGATATCTGCTGCCTTTTTCTGGATGACCGCGAGTTGAGCAGAGACGGAGCTATTCGCATCTGCCAATTCACCCATGGAAGCCTCCATAATCTGGAGCCCATCGATACCAGACTCTGCAAGGAGGGCAGTATCCTGGGCGACCTCGTTTACCTCTTGCATAGTACCGGCCAAATCTTTCGCGGTAACAGAAATTTCCTTAGCGGAAGCTGTGATTTCTAGCGCGGCTCCACCGTATTGTTGCGCGGCATCGCTTTGTTCACGAACGGCTTGAGAGAGGTCTTGGGTGAAATCTGCCACTTGGGTACTAGAATTTTTCACCTGGTTGACCAATGATTTTAAATTCCTGGCCATGGTTTCGATTGCGCGAGCCAAAACGCCGATTTCGTTACTAGGAGCTCTCTCCACATGAGGCGTAAGGTCCCCCCTAGCAATACGGCTAGCAACTTCTGTCAACGCAATGATCGGTTGAGAAATCGTACCTGCTGCGAGAATAGCGGCTGCCAAGACAACGATGAGCGTACCTAGCCCAATAAAAATAGATAGCTGGCGCAGTTCGACAACCGGAACCAAGGTTTCATCACGATCAATCTTAACCTCTAAACCCCAACGCAGTTTAGGAAAATACTCCCAAGCTGCCAGAACCTTTTTTTCTCTATAGTCCACTATATCCTCTCCGTAGCCGCTTTGGCCTCTCAATGCTTTTTCAATTGGTAGCAATTGCCCTGCGGAGCTCTTGGATTTAAAGAATATATTAAACGCTGCATCCGGGATATGCCTTAACGGGTTGAGTGCAACGATACGCCCCCCCTGCTCAGAGGCGAGGATAGTCTCACCCGTTTCCCCTAAGCCATTGTAATTTTCGGCAATTCGATAAATTTTGGAAGGATCTAATTGCAGAATGAGCATTCCTTTGAGCCTACCCTCCTCGAGAATAGGAGCTCCTATAAAAATAGCCGGACCATTATTCGGGGCAAAAAGCGCAAAATCGGAAAATTGGGGCGACATCAGCATAGAAGTATCCTGAAAAGCCTGCGCCAACGGAGTCTGGCTCAAGGGTCCCGTTAACAAATTAGAATAAATAACAGAATTTTTACCCACACTGATCATGATGTCCCCTGCGTTACTCACCAAATATAATTGGGTAAAGCCATATTGGTAAGCTAGCCCCTTGAGTACCGGTTCGAAACTAGCACGAATACTATCTAATTCAGCGGAATTGCGTTTTACCTCGGCATCATACACGGAACCTAAAAGGCTTGCAGCTTGGGTAATTTCCGGCGTGAGGGCTATAATCGAAGCAAATTGCTCTTTATTTTGAAACAAATTGCGTAAAGAATTAGACTGCCGTTGCGCGATAGCCCATAAATTTTCTGATACTTGTCTTTCGACTGTTCTAGCCGCATTCTGGTAGTTAAAGAAGGTGGCTATCGTAAGCGGAAACAAAGAAATAGCAGCGAACCAAATAACCATTTGAATGGCCAGTCTATTTTGCATAATTGTGGGTCGTTGCGCCATAATGTTATTTCGCGAAAAAAATCAATTTAGCCCCCATTTGTCGTGTATGATATTCGAAAGCTCTTCCCACTCTTGTTGAGAACGGAACATAGGGTAAACAACAGGAGACACAGGATAGTCACTTTCCCAAACGAGCTTATATTGTCCATTAGACAACGCTTCCCCGATGTAAACCGTCTTATATAAATGATTGGTTTGGGGGTCGACATAAACGAGCCCACCAGGTGATTCCATACTCTTACCGCCAACATGATCCAATACATCTGCTTCACGGAAAGATTTTCCGGATTTCACCGCCTCTGCCCAAAGCTTCACGCCTATGTAGGCGGACACCATAGTATCTGAAACGGCTCTATTTTGGCCGTATTTCTTTTTAAACTCGTTAAGAAAAGCGTGGTTCTGCTGGCTTTGTATGCTTTGAAAATAGTTCCAGACACCGTAATCGCCAGCCATATCAATGTTTGCCTGCATCAATTGCTGGAGCAGTACCTCATCAATCGTAAACCCAATAGATGGAATGTCATCCGGGCTAATGCCAGCCTTTCTCAGTGATTGGTAGAGGGCAATCGTGGTCTTTCCCAAGGTTGTGCAAACAATCACCTCCGGCTTAACATTTTTAATGATGCTGACAATGGAATCAATATCCTCGCTTTCAATGGAAATGTACTCTTCACCAACAATGCTGCCTCCTAGTGCATAAATATGGTCCTTGATAACGGTATTGGCGGCATAAGGAAATACTTCCTTTGATCCCACTAAAAAGAACCGTTGCCCTAAATTGCGATAAGCCCAGCTGATTCCGGGAACGACTTGTTGGTTAAGCAAAGCGCCTGTATTAACCACATGCGTGGATGAAGCCATGCCCTTACTTTGGTAGGGATAGAACAGCAGAGATTCTCTGTCCTCAAATACAGGGCGTACAATGTCCCTACTGAGAAGCATCCAGCCACCGAAGATCACTGCCACCTTGTCTTTCTCAATTAAATTAATCGCTTGCTCTTTAAAGACGGATCTCCTCGAAGCACCATCCACGACTACAGGTTCTATGCGCCTACCCAGCAAACCGCCACTTTGATTAATCTCATCAATAGCGAATAAAATGGCGTCCACAACAGGCTTTTCTTCGGACTCCATTCTGCCGGACATCGAATAAAGCACACCTACGCGAACAGGTCTATTATCTGTGGCTTGCGGCCCTTCACAGCCAGAAAATAATAATACGCCAAAAGCGACTGCGATAAAAAGAAAGCAAGGTACAAAAGGGCAATTAAACTTATAACGACAGGAAGTCCGCATTTGTTTTAATTCTACTGGAGATTACCGCCGCGACAACCTTTTTTGTCGCTAGAATGGTACATCTCCACTTTTAAGTTAAGCGCGTATTATCACGTTTACACCCAAAACTACTCTTTAATATACTGAAAGGCCTTGGCATCCATCTTAATGACCCGTGTCCGGCAAATATAGTCATGCAGTCCGCATTTTTGGGAGGTAAAGGCTATCATAATATACCCGATGTAGAAAATGAGGGCAGAAAGAATTTTAGCAAAAAACCTCCCTAGGGCTAATCCATAACCTACCGGTGAACCGTCTTCTCGGATAATTCTGATGCCAACTGCTTTTTTGCCGGGTGTTGCTCCATATTTTCCGACAAAATAAACAGAATACAAGATTGGCAAAAGAACTTGGAAAAGTTGCGCCAAAATAGCGGTTCCTCCTCCATGGGCACTACCTGGTTCCATGGCACTCCACATAAAGACAGAAAATCCGAAAAGCAGGGCAACCCCCAGATCAATCCCAAGCAAAATAAAAATGTCTATCAAAGTGGCAGCAACGCGAATCCAAAAACCGGCAAAGGAAAGGTTACTTAGGGAAGTTTTTTGATTAAACGCAAAAGCAGGTTGCGTTAAACCGGAGGAAGCGCTTTGTTGAAGACGGACTTGCCCCAAGTAAATTTCACGGACATCGCCAAAAAGAGCCCACTGCTTTAGCCCATGCCACCAGACGTATGTCGCGTTATCAATAACGCCTTGCTGAACAAGCTCATAAAAATCGGCCTCTAGGTACGGGCCTTTTTTTTCTCCATCGGAAACATAATAAAATTTCATTAAAAATAACTTTAAATTGAGACAAGGGGCTACCTTTATAGTAGCGATTAGCGCTCATTTAGTCAAGCTATACGAACAGTATAAACTCCGCTTATAATGGTATGAGCTCACCCTTATGCGTGCTATAAATAAAGCACTTGCCCGGTATTTGGTAAATACCACCGAGCGCCTCCGCATACAGGTTTATCTGGGGAGCGTAGCGTTGTTTGAGAATATCTGCTGCGGTAGCGCTATCTCCTTCAATAAAATCCGTTTTCCAATCGAGCAAGAGCCATTGCGCTTCCTTTTTGTTAAATGCGAGAAAATCGATAATCCCTTCAATCGCTGTTTTATCATCCTTTTTCCAGAGAAAGGGTACTTCCGTAACCGCCAGCCAAGTCCTGCCTGATAACAGATCCAAAAATCCAGAAGCGAGCAATGTATCGACCTCAATTGCGCCCCGCTCTGGAAGTGGACATAGAGGGAGCTTGCTTTTAAAACAATCAGCCAATTCAGATTTCGAAAGACTCCAAGGGGCGTGCTCCATCATCTCATGCCACCAGTTGCCATAATCTATGCCAACATGAGTTATCAGGCCTTCGTCTTCTCCCTGATAAAAATCCCGCCCGTGGCTTGCAAGGCCACTTGGCGTGTATCGCGAAAAATAGGCCTTTGCGTTTCGCTTTCCTCGAGCAAATGTTGCGCTATCAATAGTCGCAATTTTGCGTATCCAATCTTCGGTTACAGAAGGGGCTTTATCGTCAACATCATCTTCTGGGAGCACTGTTTCGGGCAAGGATTCCCAATATTCACGGTTACCTTTTTCTGGCAATATGGCCAAAAGATCAGCAAAACTGTTATCGGATTTTTTAAAAAGGTTCTCGTCATCAATCAGGATTAATTTTTCGCGAGGGCGCGTCATAGCAACATAAAGCAGACGCTCATACTCAGCGTGCTTTTTATTTTTTTCAAAATCCTTATCCTCTTCTGTTATCTGAGAATTGTCTAAAACAAAAACAGCATCCCCTCTCCTTTCGATAATTCTTGGATACTCCGGACGAGGCTCTCGAATAGCGCGAAAAAGACATGGCAAAACTACCACTTTCCATTCTAGCCCCTTTGCCTTGTGGCATGAATAAAGTTGAATGTGATCCGGCAACGGAACGACCTCTCCTGACACTTGGTTATACTTTCTCTTTAATATTTCAACCCAATCATGCAGAGATAGCCCTTGTTCTTCTGCGGCAGAAGCATTTAGCAACAGATCATTAACCATATTCTCTTGCAAAACATAGCCCGGCAAGCAGTTTACACGCGCGCGCAAATCCGTTTTATTAACCCAGTACTCTGCCAAAGCACGCAGGGAAAGCCCCCTTGCTGCTCCCGAGATGTTATTCAAATCATTTAAAATAGCCTCAACAGGACCCTCCCCCTCGCTTTTATCGGTAATCTGCAACGAGCAACCTGAGCAAACATAAGTGGCTATATCATGATCCGAAATGCCATATATTTCCCGTAACACGCCAGCGAGCTCAAAAGAGTCATCCGGCTTATCCGCTATCAACATTAAAGCCGTAAACCAAGCATAAGCAGGATTATCCCCGAGTATGTCATTCTTGGAATGTATTTGGCATTTTAATCCCTGTTCTTGCAATGCCTTTGCAAAAGGAATCAACCACCTATTGCGAGGAGAAAGAATCGAAACGAACTTCCAATCATCTATTCCAAGACCTATTTTTCCTTCCTTTGATAACAGCTGGGCCACCTCTTTTGCCTCCCATTCTATAGCATGGTCATCTTTCTCAAATTCATTTTCAACGGAAAGTGGTATTTTAATCACTTGGCCTGCCCCTGCCCAAGGCCGTGGCTCTAGCACTGAGAATTCGATTTGACCGGCCCTAATGGAGCTATTTAATATATTAGGGAAAATGCGGTTGGCGTGGCTGACAATCTGCCGATCGCAGCGCATTGTAACTGAAAACTTAAGCGCAGTGGATACCCCACTTGTTGTCATTTGATTGTGAATACGAATATAGGTCGGCAAATCAGCGCGTGAACTATAAATAGATTGCTGAGGATCCCCTACCATACAAAAGCGCCCGTTGTCTTCCGCAGCTATGCCACCACGATCAAAGCCGGCAATTTTCAAAAAAATGTCAAACTGCGCCGCATCCGTATCCTGCGCTTCATCTAATATGACGATTGATTCGGCTGCTTGAACTTTCGCAAGTAAATTATCATCTGCCAATATACGCGTAGCCAGCTGGATCATATCATCATACTTAAGCACTCCCTTTCTTAAGCGAAAGCGCTGGTAATCTTCAGCTATCTTTTGCAGAACAATGCTTCCCACTTCAGAAACCCATTGCTTTAGTGGAGAAAAAACCGCCTTCCACGCTTCTTGAAAATCCTTTCCCCCATAATCGTAATCAGGCATACCTAAACCCGTAATATGTTGTTCGTAGTCCCTCAACCATTCCTCCAGAAGACGCTTCCCCTCTTCTACTTTGGCTTTGTTTCTTGCAGTAGGCTCGAAGTTTAATAATTCATTAAAATTAATTTGTGGAAACGCGGGATAATTATCCCCTTTTCTTGAGGCACAAGAATAGCTTTTAGCGTATTTTAATAAATGCGATAATGATGCGAATCTCAAAAATAAGCTTTTTACATCATCTGGCAAAAAATCAACAATTCGATCCTTCTGGCGAATGTAGGAAAGCCAAAGCTCTTCATCATCCTCCAACAAGTCTAGCTTGCCAGGTATCCCTAAATATGATCCGTATTTATTTATTAGATACAGGCAATAACTGTGAATCGTCCCAAAAAACGCTTGGTTAAAATGAGAGATGATATTCCCAGATGCTTTTTTGACAATTTCCTGACGCGCCCTTAACTGCATTTCATCAGCTGCTTTTTTGGTATACGTAACCACTACGAGCCTGGGCAAACGCACCGCATCCTTTAGTGCTATGGCGACAATCCGGTTGACAATAGACGTTGTCTTACCTACGCCTGCCGGCGCGATTACGGAAAAATTACGATCAATTGAATTGCAAAATTCATCTCGTGCGGGCTGGTCAGCTAATTGAACTGGATTTTTCGTTGTTCCCATAACTTTTACTCCACAAGCAAAGGATTAGTAAGCGCCCATTTTTTCTCTAGTATTTCCGAGTCAACAAATAAGCTAGCGATGGGGTAATCTCCTGTGTAAGAAAAGTTGGATCGCTTAT
This sequence comes from Verrucomicrobia bacterium CG1_02_43_26, assembly GCA_001872735.1. Taxonomy (NCBI): domain Bacteria; kingdom Pseudomonadati; phylum Verrucomicrobiota; species Verrucomicrobia bacterium CG1_02_43_26. The sequence continues at coordinate 74,389 of MNWT01000006.1, forward strand.
CGCCCCGATCTCCAAAGATTCCGGTTATTGAAAGATTCTCTAGCCCCTTAAAAAAAGCCGCTTCGTCTAAAAACACTTCTAGTTTTTGAGTTTCCAACGTTGCATTATTCTTTTTCGCCAAGCATAAAGAAACATCCCTAAAGCCAAGCTGCCGAATGGCTAGCCCATATAAAACAAGTTGAAGAGCATTTCCCTTCTTAAGGTTCTTGGCAGTAAAGGGATCCATATTGCCTGTCTTAAAATCGACCACTGAAACGCTGTTTTCGCTACGACTACTCTCTTTCAAATCAAACGGCTTAGCCGATGCTAATAAATCGATACGCCCGTGAAGCTGTATATCATAAAATCGCTTATCATTACAGTTTTCCGGAATATCGTATTCACTTATAAGATACGAACAACACCCTTCTTCAGCCCCTAAAACGGCAACAAAATGAGCAACGATTCTTTTTGAGGCATTCCAGCGCTCTGCCCATATATCGGGTAAACTTCTCCCAGAAGAGCGATAGGCTTGCGTAACACGCCCGCGCACTACCTCTGCTTTCTCGCAGGCCAATTTCAGCCAAAGTTCCGCGTCGGGTCTTTTTTGTGAAAAGGCTTTTAAGCTTATCCAATCATGCACCCAGAGCCCCTCCACCATAGACGAGATATCTTTTTCCGAATCCAGGTTGTTTCGCTTCAACTTAAGCACATGTCGATACCACGCCGATGCCGGATACTTTAAAACGTCTTCCCAGGCCTTACAGGAAAGTCTAACAAGAGCCCCAGGGGGTGTTTTAAAAGCAAAGGAAAATTCATCGAACGGTCGCTCTTCGTCTCTTCTTTTTGCGTATGCGATCCGAGTATTATCCAGAGACAGCAAAGCTGCCTGGTCCTTTTTATCATTAATAATTGAATACAGGTTACTCGCACCTGCTTCCTGTATTGCTCTAAAAACTTCAGGGCCGGGAACTTTTCCTGAAAATGCTGATACAATTTGAAGCAACAGTTCACTTGGTACGCATTCACCTCCGCCGTCTGCTTGATTTTTAATAGAAAACGTCAATGCTAATTTTTGAGTAACATTGCGAATTAATCGGTAAAACGTGCGTTGCAAATACGTGCACCTTTCTCTGCCAGACATCATCCACCTATGACCTTCTTTTAGACAAAGATCGCCTTCGCCATGCAGCCCTTGTTTTAGAGCCTTTTGATTATATTCATAAATACAAGCTTCGCTTAACAGGGAAGCATCCTTCACTTCTCCTGGCCAATCTTCTTGCCGCATACCGACTAAAATAAGATGAGACCATTTCTGGCTAACCGCTTCATTCGCAGTCAACAAATGCACCTTAGCAAATATTTGTTGGCCGGTAACGTTACTGGTTCGTTTTGGCGGCATAATGATACCCTTCAACCAGTTTTGGAAATAGCCGCGCTGTACCGGTTTTAGAATTGCTTTCGTTAATAAATCCGATCTTTCCTGGAGGATTGCTACCTTATTCTCCCAGCTGATTTTTTCACAAAATGCGGATGCCACCTTCACAAAAACATCCCAAGACGCTATTTTGGGCCACAATGGCCAGTCTTCCAAAAATTGAGTACACTCTTCTGAACGCGAACATTTCAGCATATAAGCGCGCAGCACTTCAAAATCATCTGTCAATACCTCTCGAAACGCTTGAGAAAAGCCCTTCCTTAGCTTTGATATTGTCTCCTTTTTTTCAGGATAATACCTATAAAGTGATTCCAAAAAATGATCCCATTGCTTTAGAAACGGCTCGTCTTGAAAAGCACACCAAGCGGAAAAAATCATTTCCGGCATTTCTCCGGAATCATTGTATCCTAAATGGTTAAAATGCGGTATAGATTGGCCTTCAAGGCTCGCGGCAATCTCACGCGCAATCACTAATTTTTCACGCGCCACAATGATCCCCACTCGATCGCACGTTGGGTCCGCCAAAAAAGCCAAAGTTTTACCAAGCACGAAACAGGCTTCTTTGTCCGGGGAATCTGAAACATAAATATCCGGCAAAACGCATGCGTTGCCCTCTGGAACAACCCTGTCAGGAAACGCTGCTTTATGAGCTAAGTTTAAATAAGGCCTCAATGGAGGCTTATCCCCCAATAAAACTTCCGCGAAGGATCCAAAAGCATTCTCCCAACTTCCCTTCCAGACGGCTGCCACATCAACGACATCGCCTGTACTCTCAAAACAAATACAAGTATTTTGGGCATGCAAAACGGCAATTCTAGCTATAGTATATGCATCCCAATGCCTCCAGGAAAAGCCCCAAAGAAGAAAGCGATCGAAAGAGATATCCACTTGCTGTTTCTCCGAAATCACCTGATCTACAGCCTGCACGGTAGATACTCCCGCTGCATCAATTTTAGTTTGAAAACGTTCCAACAGCAGCCGAATCTCTTCTTCCGGATACGATGCAACCGGCCAACCGGCTTTAGTCCATTGGTCATAAACCTGAACTACTTCATCTGGCTGCATTTGGGTCGCAGCAGCAAAGGGTGTATGCGCTAACTCTTCGGCAGCCGTGCGCATCAACAGATGGAGATCCTCGCGAAGCGCCATAGGAGAATTTAACGAATAAATAGCTCGTAAGTACTTACGTATGCGCCCAGGCGTACAGAATTCGACTCCAATAGCAGGTATATTTGCCTTTAATAGCTCGTTCTTAATGAAGACTGTAGCAGAAGTACTTGGCGAAAGAAAAATATTTTTCTGGTGTGGCGATTTCAAACAATCTAAAAACCAAGGGGCAATAATGCGTTCCCAGGCTTGATCAAACCAAGCGTATTCCCACAAATCCACATTGGGCGATTTTGCATCCATAGTCTCAATCGCCCATAAACCTTACTCGGAACATACTTTATTCCAATAAAACTGCACCTCAATTTCTATATCCGGGTGCAAGCTTTGGTGCACAGGGCATTTTTTAGCCGCGGCCTCGAGGCGTCTCTGGTTATCTTCTGAAACATCGTGCGGAATATGTATCGCCATCGTAATTTTCCCGATACGGCGCAGGCCTCCTTGAGCCATTACTTTTTCGGAATCAATTTTCGTGCCCGAAATATCCAGCTTTAAAATATTAGCCTGAATACCCATTAAGGTAGCATAACACGTGGCTAGTGCTGTTACACAAAGGTCGGTTGGGCTAAAAAACTCCCCCTTGCCATGATTGTCGACAGGAGCATCTGTCATGATCTTCGTCCCGGAGTCGACATGCTCTACCTCGCAGCGCAAATCCCCCCTATACTCAACTGCTATTTTAGTCATACCTACCACTACACAAAATCTATTCAATAAAGGCAAACCCCTAAATTCGGGATTGCTTGCATTTTCTGGCATAATCAAGCTATATAATAATTAAAGCCCCCATGATCACCCAAGAGGATTACAAACGTCAAAAAAAACTTGAAATTGATTGCCTCAGCAGTTTTACCGGAAAGCCATATTCGCTAAACACCTTTTCGCCAGATGAAGTATTTGCAGTCAAAGAGGAGATCAAAATAGAATTACAAAAACAAGCAATCGATACCTTGCTCCCTTGGGGGGAAACAAATTGTTCGCCTTTCCTGGATTTTGAATTCCATGATCACCACTTCAGATATACCTATCAACGGGAAGATTTGCATGCGGAGCCCCAAACTCTCTTTTCCAAAACCTACAATTTCCCACTACCAAAAGAAGTTGATACAGCGGGGTTTTACACCAATTGCGGCATGTCTGCCATTTCAGGAACCTTATTCACGATCGCTAGCATTTTCCCAAACACATATCACCTCTACTGCGATGAGGATACCTATTTCGAAACACGGTTATTAATCAAACACCACATCCCCTCCCTTCTTCAAGCGGGATCAAACGGTACAGGCCCTTACCTGTATATTGTAGACACATCTGCTGTACCCGATATTGATTCATGGACTCCAAAGATAGAGGCTTCGAAAAACGGTGATCTCTCAATTGTTATAATAGACACTACTTGCTACCCATTACAGTCTCATAAAATACAAAATTTCGTAGAAATCGCATTACAAAAAAATGTTCTCGTAGTCCTCGTGCGAAGCCATGAGAAACTGGATTTTATGGCCATGGAATATAGCCGCCTCGGTTCTGCCAATTTTATATACAATAACACACTGCCAGACCCCACAAAGCGCAAAATATCAACACTCATTGAGGGGTTCAAGCAAACCATGGCTCTTTTGGGGCTCAACTTCAGCCTTACAAGCATTCCTCCCTTTTTGACCAACAAGGAATTTCACGAAATAAACGCTACGCGCATACAACGTTCTGCTCAAAACAACCTGGAAATAGCAATAAAGCTTAATGCAGAGATAACCGGCAAGACGCCCTTTTCAGTAAAGCGATCAGCGCACAATCTCTTTTTTTGCATCAATTTTAACAACTTTTTCTCGGATAAAAAACTGTTCGCGCTCGAAGATAATCTCGTCAAAATATTGAGCAAAAACAACATCCCAACAAGAGAAGTTGCTAGCTTTGCTTTTGATTTTATAGCCATTATCGATTTTGCGCTTCCCAATGAAGACAAACTGCTGCGTTTTTCCATACCCGATTTCCCATCGGAGAACATAGCTAAATGCGTGTCCATTATAGCTTCAGCCGTAATTGAGGCTTCACGCGACCCCAATTCGCCGCTTCTGGTCAAGCATAAATAACTCGTTTTGGCGCTCATCAATTTTCTTTGCGCTTTTCATATGCTTTTGCTAGCTTATAAAACCGCTAATAAAAATTGATTATGTCTGACGAAAAACATTCCCATACCCGCAAAATACATATTACCCAAATCACACCTCAGGGAATGAATTCCCTTTCCTTTTCAGCGGATGAAGCACAGCAATTTGGCTTCTTGAACCCAACGGGGTACGATCTTCTGGCATACTACAAAAGTTTGAAAGATAACTATGCTTGCCCCACGTGCGATCGCACTCGTGTGGAAATCGAAACATTAGGTAAGGTAGGTTGCGCGGATTGCTACGAAACATTTAGCGAAATTTTAAATCCCTTCATCACAACATCTCACAAGGACACGATACATTGCGGAAAAGTTCCCGCGATTAACGAAAAATGCCAATATTTCTGGAAAAACAAGGTCGTACAGCTCAAAAGCGCTCTTGGCGAAGCCATCAAATCTGAACGTTTTGAAGATGCGGCTGAATTCCGTGATCTCATCACTCAAATAGAATCCACTTTATGAAATTATCTTTTAAGAAAAACTGGTTAATTGCCTACATTACCTTCATCATCCTATTTTTGTGGCTGATCAGTGGTTGCTTTTCCTCCAGGGAAACCCAATTCGACATAAATGGTCCCGAAAAACATCTTTTACTCAAGGTTCAAACAAAGAAAATGCGCGCCGAAAGCGTTGACAGGGAAATCGTTGTGAGCGCTAAAACAGAACCGGCCCGCCGCGTGAGCTTAAAAGCTGAAATCACCGGAAAAATTGTGGCCACGGGCGCACACCGCGGTGCTATTGTTAAAAAGGGCGAGTTAATTGCGAAAATTGACGAACGCAATCTGCCCCAGCGACTAGCAGAGGCAGAAGCTTTGCTTCATCAACGAGAACTAGAATACGTTGCCTCAAAGAGTTTGTTTGAGAGTAACTTTCAGGCAGAAACTAAACTGGCAGAATCAAAAACATTACTCGAGCAAGCCAAGGCGAATACCGAAGCACTCAAAATAGATCTTCGCAATTCAAACGTTCTCGCCCCCTTTGACGGGCTTCTTGATAACCGCTTTGTTGAAATTGGAGACTTTTTGTCCGTGGGCGATCCTATCGCAGAAATCATTGAAATTAACCCCTTTATCGTTGTCGCACAAATCACAGAGTATGACGTTTCGCGCATTCAAAAGGGTATGACGGGCTATGTAACCCTTGCTTCCGGAGAAAAATTTGAAGGCGAAATTCGCTACATCGCCCCAAGCTCGAACTCAAAAAGCAGGACATTCACGGTTGAGCTGCTTGTCCTAAATGGCAACCCCCATCTTCCTGTTGGAGAAACTGCTGAGCTTCGTTTACCCGTAGGAAAAGTGCTTGCTTACGCTATCTCACCCGGTCATTTAACCTTAAATGAAGAAGGTGATCTTGGAGTAAAAGTTGTTGGCGAAGATCATAAAGTAGTTTTTTATCCAATCGATATAATCAAAACCTCTGAGGATAATATATGGATCGGTGGGATGCCGGAATCAATAGAACTGATCACGATCGGCCAGGGTTTTGCGGCAACAGGCCAAGAAGTCGTCCCCGTTCCTGAAACATCTGAGCCAACACATTCCGCTTCAGTACTCAACATATAATGGATCGTTTACTTGAAATTATTTTAGGCCGTTCCAGGACCATCCTATCCCTGCTCGCCTTCTTATTAGTTGTTGGGTTATACGCCTACATGGCAATGCCTACGGAGTCTAACCCAGATATTCCGATTCCGATTATATACGTTTCCATGACGCATGAAGGCATTTCCCCCGAAGATGCCGAACGGTTACTCATACGCCCTATGGAAAAGGAGCTTCGCTCTATTGCCGGGGTAAAGGAAATGACGGCTACGGCAAACCAAGGTCAAGCCTCTGTTGTCCTCGAATTCGAGGCCGGTTTTGACAAAGCTAAGGCTTTGCAGGATGTTCGTGAACGCGTAGATATCGCTAAGCCTGACCTCCCGAGCGAAACAGACGAACCCACTGTCAACGAAGTGAATTTCTCTTTGTTTCCTGTGCTGGTTGTTTCTTTATCAGGGGATGTACCCGAGCGCACTTTGCTTAATTTAGCCAAAAAATTACGTGATGCCATCGAAACAATCCCCGAAATTCTAGAAGTAGATATTGCAGGGGAACGAGAAGAAGCACTTGAAATCATTATAGATCCAGCCTCCTTCGAAATGTACGACCTCAAGTTCGAAGAGCTTAACCCGCTTTTTCAAAGCAACAATAAACTCGTTGCCGCAGGAAACCTGGATGTTGGGGCAGGCCGCATCCCTATAAAAGTTCCTGGTCTTTTCGAAACAGCCGAAGATATTTTCAATGTTCCTATCAAGGTGGTTGGGGATAACGTCATACGCCTGCGGGATATAGCTACTCTGCGCAAAAGCTATAAGGATCGTACCGGTTTCGCACGCTCCTGGGGCAAACCTGCTATCGCCCTGGAAATCAAAAAAAGAGCCGGGGAAAACGCAATTCAAACGATCGAAAAAATTCGAGAAATGGTTGCGCAAGAATCTCAATATTGGCCCGAAGGCATTGCCATTGATTTCTTCCAAGACCAGTCCAAGGACATCCGTAACATGCTCGCTAGTCTACAGAACAACCTCATCAGCGCAATTGTCTTAGTAATGGTTGTAGTGGTTGCCGCTCTTGGTTTAAGGTCTTCTATCCTCGTTGGCATATCCATTCCAGGATCTTTTCTCACGGGCATTTTCGTCCTCTATTTGATGGGCGTAACCATCAATATTGTCGTCCTCTTTAGCTTAATTCTCGCAGTAGGGATGCTCGTAGACGGCGCAATCGTGGTAACAGAATACGCGGACCGAAAAATGATTGAAGGCGTTCACCGCGCAAAGGCTTATTTATTAGCCTCCCAGCGTATGGCTCTTCCTATTATTGCCTCCACGGCAACGACTTTAGCAGCTTTTATGCCCCTTCTTTTCTGGCCGGGCGTAGTGGGTGAGTTCATGAAATACTTGCCAATGACGCTTATTTGTACGTTGTCGGCATCCCTCCTTATGGCGCTTATTTTTGTACCCGCGCTTGGAGCCCTAATCGGCAAACCGGGTGAAGGAAATGAAGAAGTCCTCCGTCACCTTGCTGCTGCAGAAAAAGGAAACCTGGATGAACTGCATGCGTTTACCGGTCTTTATATTCGCACGCTCAAAAAATTACTAAAGCACCCAGGTCGCGTCTTTTTAGTGGCTGTCGCCATTCTCCTCGCCACTTATGCTGTGAGCATCATCTTCGGCAAAGGAGTAGAATTCTTTCCAAAGGTAGAGCCAGATCGCGCCGCTTTCCAGATGCGCGTTCGGGGCAACTTATCCATCTATGAAATAGATAGTCTCTTAAAAGAAGTCGAAAATCGTATTATTGATATGGATGAGTTTTCGACTTTATATTCCAAAAGTGATCAAACCCTACAGGGCGAGGATATGCCAGAAGATGCCCATGGCGTGATTTATATCGAATTTAAGGATTGGCGCGTGCGCAGAAAAGCGGATGTTATTTTAGCAGAGGTTCAACAACGCCTAAACGATGTTCCCGGCATCATCGTTGAACTCAGCACGGAGGAAGCCGGCCCTCCTGTTGGCAAGCCAATTAATATCCAACTTTCTTCCCGTTATCCAGAGCTTCTTGAGCCGGCAATCGCTAAAATATATGATAAACTGGCAAGCATGCCGGAGCTTAAGGACGTGGAGGATTCTCGCCCCGTTCCCGGCTTTGAATGGCGTATCGATGTGGATCGTGCCGAAGCCAGCCGCTATGGCGCCAATATTCAACTCGTAGGCGATATGGTGCAATTTGTTACCAATGGCCTTAAAATCGGGGCGTATCGACCGCTTGATTCTGATGACGAAGTGGACATTCTTGCACGTTATCCCGTAAGCTACCGAAGCTTGGATCAAATTGCGCGCATGCGTGTTCCCACTGCCAGTGGCTCTGTTCCGCTCAGTAATTTCATTACGTATAAAGCTGCGCCAAAAGTCAACGCGATCAAACGCTCAGATGGCAAAAGAGTCCTAAACGTACGCGCGGATGTGCAACACGGCGTACTGGCAGATGACATGACACAAAAATTGAAAACCTGGATCACTAAACAAGCTGATCTCGATCCCAGTATTGATGTAAAATTCAAAGGTCAAGATGAAGAACAGCGGGAATCCTCGGAATTCCTAAATAGAGCCTTCATAGTAGCGCTAGCGGTGATGGCCATCATTCTGATAACGCAATTTAACAGCTTCTACGATGCTCTTTTAATTTTGACCGCTGTTATCTTCTCAACTGTAGGTGTCTTCCTCGGCCTCCTCATTACAGGACAACCGTTTGGCATCGTTATGAATGGCATTGGAGTAATCGCCCTTGCTGGAATTGTTGTTAATAACAATATTGTGCTCATAGATACCTATATACGTATCCGGCATGATGAAGGGCTTTCTGCCGTAGAGGCAGTTTTAAGAACGTGCGCGCAACGCCTGCGCCCTGTCATGCTGACCACCATTACGACCATATTGGGCCTTATTCCCATGGTACTTGGTATTGATATTGATTTCATTCAACGAGGTATCGACATCGGCAGTCCTTCCACCCAGTGGTGGACTCAACTCTCCACATCTGTCGCCTTCGGCCTAGCCTTTGCTACCGTACTGACATTGGTGCTGACACCCGCATTGCTCGTTTTGGGAGATCGTACGGCTACCTACTGGAAAGCGAAGTTTCAAAAATAATTTCAAGGAAAAGAGATTGCACAAAAGGTCGGTTTTCGCTTCAATAACGCTGTTACCAAACAAATGAGGCTAAAATACAGTCATGTCTTTCATCCTGGATATTATACTTTACCTAATTTTTGCATCTGTCATCGCATTTACTGCCTTTACAGGCGCAACCCTTATTCTTTTACCCAGAAGAAAACTGCTTGTCTATTATCAGGATTTTGCCCTGCGTAAATCCAAGCGCTCCCTTAAGGATGAAGATTTTAAAGGATTTTATAAAAAACTGACATTGGCCAAACCAATCGGAATGCTCCTCATCCTGCTAAGCGCCATGTTCTCCTTCTTTATTCTTTCTTAAGGAACGGGTTATCCCGGCATATCCGGGCCAAAATCACCAGGCAACTTATCTGCATTATTGCCCCCCATTGCACCGAATGCTTTTTGGGCTAAATCTCCCTGAAAATAAATACTCCTGGATGGGAACGCGATGGACGACCCTCTAGACTGGATCGTTTTCATAATTTTCACATTTACCCGCTGGCGAATATCCATATACTCTTTCCACACAATCGTGGCCGTGAAGTAATATACTAAAATATTGAGCGAACTCTCCCCAAAATCGGTAAAATTAACCAAATAATAGGTCTGATCCACCCCAGTATCCTCTTTTAAAATGGTTCGTATATCCTCCACAATCAAATCCACGACATCAGGCTGAGTATCATAACTAATACCCACAACTTGCTTCACCCGACGTTTAGGCATACGTGACCAATTATTAATAAATTCGTTTGCCATCACGCTGTTGGGCACAGAAACCAAGGTCTTCGGCCAAGTACGTATCCGCGTAGATCGTATACCGATAGACTCTACATCACCATCAACTTTGTCTCCAATTTGGATCCAATCCCCCACCTTAAACGGTCTGTCCAAAACAATACACAAGGAGCCGAAAAAATTAGCCACAGTGTCTTTCGATGCAAAGGCTATTGCCGCACCCCCTATACCCAAAGTTGCCAGTATACCGCTAATTTGATAGCCCAAATTATCCACCACCATTAAAGCACCCACGACAAAAAACAATATCTGTATCGTCTTCTTTATTAACGGCGTAAACCCTTTCAATACAGATTCATTACCGTGCGCAATCACACGAGCAATGGCTATCGTAAAAATATCACTCAACCGCATTAAGGCCCAGAAGATGATCACCATCGAGGCACCTCGGTAAAACTTTGTAACCAAAAGCTCCACTCTCGCATCTAACGGCAATGCCAATATCCCTAAATAAATACCTAAAACCAAAATAAATATCGAGGCCGGCTTTTCAAGCGCCTGCAGCATTATTTCACTCAAACCGCTCTTATTGCGCTGAATCAAGGCATGCAGCTTCTTAAAAACGGCTTTCGCGATAACGTTTCGAAAAATCAAAGCTAATAAAATAATGGCAAAGCTTGTGATCAAATCAATCAACGCATACCCGCCAATTTCGTAACCCATAATGTTGCCCATCCAGACACGTAGAATAGATCCACTTATTGATTCTTTTTGAATAGTGGGCTCGGCAAACAAAAATCCACCGCCAAGCACTGCAATAATTAGTAAAATTGTTAATAATCTATTTTTTCGCATATTGGAAACTTTCGTTAACTAGCTATGCTGCCCCATATATCACATTTATTCAAAAGAAAAATCCCCTTTCTCTATTTCCCATGTCTGAAGTTAAGAGTTGAGATATTGGCGCTAATGGTTAATCTTCAGTATTATTAATTCTAGCAATGAGCTCACCTACGCTTTATCAACTCATTTTCTGCGAGCAAGCTTTAAAAGAACTTTATAAGCTCGAACCTGCCATGCAATGCGAGCTCATGGACAAATTAAGCCAACTCAAGCCCAAGGATTTGCAAAAAAACAATTCCAGCATGGGAAGTTTTCAGCGCGATGGCAAAACGTACTATCGTTTCCGCGCCAATGACTTTCGTATCTACATTGAAATCGAAGGTGAAATCATCCACTGCCGCTACATTTTGCCTCATCACTCTCTTTCAGACTTCTTATTCCGTTTCAAGTTGCCTATATCGGAAGAGCAAATGGTAGAACACCATCACTCCTTTTGGAAATATCTCGATAGCTTAAAGTAAAATCAAAAAATATTATATGAACGCACCAAACAAAATTGAGCCATCTTCTCATGCACGCATCTACATAATACCCAATGCGATCACGGCAGGGAACCTCTTCTTTGGCTTTTTAGCCATCATTCGCTGCATACAAGCACGGTACACCGCGTTGACAGAAATCGAATCAACAACGCTGTATACGCAAGCGGTGTGGTTCATCATTTTGGCGTTTATTTGCGATGCGCTGGATGGCCGAGTCGCTCGCTTAGGAGGCAGAGATTCTCTCTTCGGTAAGGAGTTTGACTCCCTGGCTGACATCGTTTCCTTTGGGGTAGCGCCAGCCCTCATGCTCTTTTTCCTCATCCTTTCTCCAACGGAAGGCTATCCTATATTTCGCCAAATCGGATGGCTCATTGGGTTCATTTACCTCATGTGCGCCGCCGTTCGCTTGGCTCGATTTAATGTGATCACACACCCTTTACTTCCAGAAAAAGAACGTCCCATCAATTTAAAACAGTTTCTAGGACTGCCTGTACCAGCCGCTGCCGCTTTAATCGCTTCTCTTGTGCTTGTTTTGACGAGACTGGAAACGCGGGTGATCTGGCTTGCCATGCCTGGCCTCATGCTCCTTATTTCATGGCTCATGGTCAGCTCTATCCCCTACCCAAACTTTAAAAACATAGATTGGCATACGCACGCTCCTTTAAAAACCTTTTTAGCGCTCGTGATTTTAGTAGCCATCATTTTCATATTTCAGGAATTCGCTTTCGCACTCATATTTGTGAGCTATATCTTTTACGGTCCTATTCGACACTTTAATAGTAAATGGCGCAGACGAAACAAGTCCACATAGAAAATAATACGCTCATTTTTGGAGATCCCTCCTTTTCTAAATCAACTGAATTAGAAGGGCACTTGGCCGCTTTTGCCTTTGAATCTTTAGCAAGAGACCCTTCCAGGGAAATCATAACCGATTATTCGGGCAAAGGTAAGCAACCCATAAAAGCCGGTATGCTATTGGCTTTGGCGTACTTACTTTCGTCTAAACTAAAACGCCTCTACCCTGATCAAGAGCATATCGGCATTGTTCTGCCTCCCGGCATTGGAGCATTTATCGCGAACCTGGCAGTCACATTGGCTGATAAAACACCGGTAAATATAAACTTTACCGTCAGCCCTTCAGCAATCGCAGTTTCAATATTAAAAGCAAACATACATGTCATCATTTCTTCGCCTGTTTTACGCGAGAAGTTGCCGAACTTCCCCTGGACAGAAACGTTTTTCGATCTCTCCAAACAGTTGAAAAAACTTTCGAAAGTAAAAATACTGGCTTTCTTAACAAGTCTAAGTGTTTTTTCTTCAAAAAACCTCATTAAATGGCTAAAAGTCCCTACAGTTGGAGGGGATAAAAAGGCCGCCATTATTTTCACCTCCGGTAGTTCAGGTACCCCCAAGGGCGCAATCCTCACCCACCGAAATATCCTTGGTAATATCTTTCAAATTCAATCCCTCAGCCTGATTACGCCTAAGGATAAGATACTTGCGTGCTTACCTATATTTCACAGTTTTGGCTTCACCGTCACACTCTGGTATCCGTTAATATCAGGAACCCTTGTCACGACTGTACCAAATCCTCTTGAAACGCGGAAAATCGCAGATGTCATCGAAGCAGAGAAAGCTACCTTACTCCTGGGCACGCCGACATTTCTTCAACCTCATTTAAAGAAAACAGATCCTGCGAAAATCGCTTCCCTCAAGGCAGTCATTGCAGGTGCTGAAAAAACTCCTCCGGCTTTCAAAAAGGCGTGGGAAGCTCAGTTTAACAGTCGTTACCTGGAAGGTTATGGTCTTACTGAAACTTCTCCGGTTGTTTCTGTAAACCTTCCCTACGTCTTTAATAACAATGTTTTACATAAACCGGGTTCTGTCGGAATCCCCTTGATCGGGCACGAGGCTAGAATCGTTGATCCTGAAACAGAGGAAGTGCTTCCCCCAAATAAATCCGGTATACTGGAGCTTTGTGGCCCTAACATTTTCGCTGGTTATCTCAACGATCCCGAGGAGACAAATAAGGTCTTTCGGGGTAAATGGTTCCACACAAAGGACATTGCTCATTTCGATAATGAGGGGTTTTTATTCATACAAGGGCGAACAGCTCGTTTCTCCAAAATTGGCGGCGAAATGGTACCTCATATAACAGTTGAGCACCACATTCTGGAAGCATTCGATATTCACGCTACTCAAAAAATGCCTATTGCGGTCACTTCTCGTGAACATGCGTCAAGGGGCGAAATTCTGGTTCTCCTCGTAACAATTGAGATCTCCCAGCAAGAATTGATCTCAAAATTGCAAGCCTTCGGCATTCCCAATCTTTGGATCCCAAAGGAAATCGTGTCCGTTGATGAAATCCCCTGCCTTCCCTCCGGAAAAATAGACTTATGCGCCTGCCAGAAAATTGCCTCAATCCGACACACCAATACCACCGCCTAGATGTTAGGCAAACGGCATTCTAAAAGAATATCCGTATCCAGTCTTGTCAATTCATTGGTGTCCGTTTAAAATTTTTGCAGTAATTACTTCTATACAACATGATGCATCAACCAAAATCGTTTCGATTTCAACTTCGTTTTTTTGCCCTTCTTTTCATATACACGTGTTGTTGTACCTTTAGCTTGTATTTAGCGTACTACCTGCGCTACGACTTTATTATCCCCGAAGATGTTCAAATAGAACGATGGGAATCGCTCATTTGGTTTATCCCGTTCGAGCTCCTCTTACTCTATATGTTCGGGCAATTTAATGGCTTGCTTTCTTACTTTCGCTTACCCGATTTGTACCGAATTTTTAGCGCTTTCACGATTGCTTCTACCACGCTTCTGTTTCTCTGGTTCTTATTTGGGGGCAATTATGTCCCGCCTCGCGGTGTTATTTTGGCAGATTACATTTTGTCCATCTTATCAATTACAATCTTCCGAGTGGCACTGCGTATTTACCGAGAGCGTTTCCTCAACTCTAAATCCCATACGCATACCGCACAGCGAGTTGCCATCATCGGTGCCGGTGATGTGGGCGCTACATTGGTTGCAGATCTTCTCATGCGCCGTTCTCTTGGCATGAGGCCTATCATATTCCTTGACGACAACAGAAAAAAAATCGGCAGCCATATACACGGTATCCCCGTGGTCGGCACTCCCGACAATCTGGAAGCAATCAAAAATGCCTACATGATTGATAAAGTCATCCTAGCCCTCCCCTCAAGCGCATCGCAACGCATTCGCAAAATAACAGAATCCGCAAGAGCGCTTAATATTAAAGCAGAACTTGTCCCTTCATGGCATGACATTGCGTCAGGCCGGATCAAAGCCTCACGCATTCGTTCTGTAGAACTGGAAGATATTCTAGGAAGAGAGCCTGTAAAATTAGACTCCGAGCACATTCGAGATCTCCTTAAATCTAAATCCGTCTTAGTAACCGGAGCGGGCGGGAGCATAGGAAGCGAGCTTTGTCGACAAATAGCGGCAAAAACACCCAACAAACTTATCCTCGTGGAACAATCCGAGGGTCAGCTCTTCCAAATCGAGCAAGAACTGATTGAGGATGGC
The DNA here is from genome assembly GCA_001872735.1 of Verrucomicrobia bacterium CG1_02_43_26. Lineage (NCBI taxonomy): Bacteria > Pseudomonadati > Verrucomicrobiota > Verrucomicrobia bacterium CG1_02_43_26. Next base: position 89,540 of record MNWT01000006.1, read on the forward strand.
TATAAGGGGATAATTTTCGCTGTTGTTGCCGATATCCTGGACGAGCCTCGTATGAACCATATTTTCAAACAATACCAGCCCTCTATCGTGTTCCACGCTGCCGCGCATAAGCACGTCCCCATGATGGAATACCAACCCCATGAAGCCATCAAGAATAACGTCCTGGGCACAGACATCCTGACTCGTCTGGCAGCTAAATTCCATGTCGAGCGCTTTGTGTTTATATCGACCGATAAAGCCATTAATCCCACTAATGTCATGGGCGCAACCAAGCGTATGGCCGAAATCATCACACAATCAAACCAATGTTTACCCGATAACAAAACGAATTTCATGGCCGTACGCTTCGGGAACGTCCTAGGCTCCTCAGGCAGTGTTATTCCTATTTTCAAAAAACAAATCGCAGCTGGAGGCCCTATTACGGTAACGCACCCCGAAGTCACGCGTTACTTCATGACAATTCCGGAAGCCGTTGGGCTTGTCTTGCAATGCGCCACACAAGGCAATGGCGGCGAAATATTTATCCTCGATATGGGCCAACCGATGAAAATTGTAGATGTCGCCCGTCAACTGGCGGAGCTCAGTGGATTCAAGCCAGAGGTGGATATAGAGATCAAGTATGTTGGGCTACGTCCAGGTGAAAAATTATTTGAAGAACTGCTCTACAACAAGGAAGAGGTTACTTCTACCAATCACCCACGTATTCTACGATTAAAATCTCAGCCGCAAGCACATGCAGCCATTCAAGCAACGGCGACATGGATACGCGATGATCTTTACCATTTTTCTGCAAACGATCTCAAGAAGCGTTTACAAGATTTCGTACCGGAATATTCCCCGTTCATCGATCAATAAACGCTTTTATTGTCGCTTCAGATATATATTCCCAAACTCGTCCTGAAAGTATAATTCGTGCTTGGATGCATGTACTTTCACCCATCGTAATTCCCCCCTGGGGTTAACAACGGCTCCTAGGTAAAAAATCTTTCCGTCGAGGATCATGCGGCTGCTATCCCCTTTAAAAATAACACTCGTTATTTTAACGCCTTCCAACCACGTAGCCAATACAGGATCAGGTCCCGTGAACACATCTTCTGCCGCTTCAGTAACGACCTCTTGCGTTGCCTTATCTTTTTTGATTTTCGCATAAGGCAAACGATCGCTTACCCCTAAAGTATTTTCTTCGCCCGCCTTAAAAACTTGAACAGCTTTCACGGTTGATTCTGTAGCAGGTGCCTTCTCAGCCTGCCCGTTCACTAGTTTGTTACTTGGTTTTCCTGCGGCAGATGCCTCTGCTGGTTGCTCCGAAGCTAATACATCAGCAATCGCAGCTTTGAGCTCTGCTTCAGATACCCCCATTTCAGCAGCTTTTTCCTGTATCACCTGTTGGTTAAATTCGTGCTCAGATAACTCAATCGTTGTCGTCTCTTTAGCTCTTGGTTGAGACACTCCATTTGCAGCCGCAGAAACACCGGTCTTTGCCGTTGAACCGTTTTTAGCAGCACTAACCGCTTCTTGTAATTTTTCAGCAGATACGCCCATCTGGGAAGCCTTCTCTTGAACCTTTGCTGCGCTAGCCGGCTCTTGCGCTTTTCCAATATTAGACTGCACGGCCTTACTATTAAGTACTTGGTCAGCTGTCACGGCATTGGGTTGTTGCTCTAAAGCAACTCCTGGGACTGCCCCTTCTTGTGCTGGCTGAGTCTTAGCACCTTGGCTTTTCGAGGCAACCGGCTGTTGCGGTTTATCAAATTCTCCGGTCAATTTTTTTAGCTCTGTCATCGCCTCTTCCACAACGGCGGTATCGCTCACTCCTGCTTTTTCGTCTTTAAGGAAAGGTAACCCTATCATCACAATTCCCGCAATAACGACAAACAAAACCGCAATCATGCCAATTATCGGCAAAACTCTTTTGCTCACCCTGTTACCTCCATTTCCTCCATTAGATTTTGGCAACAAAGCCTCTGGAGGTAATACTGGCGGCTCCTCGCCTTCTTCATCGTTAGCACCGGGCATAGATTCAGGCTCGTTAAAGGGTTTTGGTGTTTTTAATAAATAATGAGAATGCTTTGGCGGCGGCGGTGGCGGTGGTTTAATCTCTACCTTTTCCTCCTCCTCTTGGGGGATCCCTTTAGAATTTGAATCCTTATATCGCGGCGATTGCTTGGAATGAAATGCCATGCGAAAAGGAATCGCAGTATTGTTCAAATCCGGCATGCCTTCCGTTTCTGCATGAGTCTTCTCTGTTGCCTCTGGCGGCTTGGGCAACTTTACTTCAGGTTCATTCGCTTGTTCTACAGGCTTCTTCCCACTACCATCCAAAGGAATACCGCTTTGGGTGCGTTTGATCGGCCTTCTTGAGCCCATTGTGTGCGCATCCGTTCTGCGTTCTAAACGCAGTTTACGTTTCTCCTCTTTTATTTCAGGAGATTTTTCGGGACTTGGGGGGCCTAGCTTACGCCCCTTTTTCTCTTTATCAGAGTTCCCTTCTGTATTCCGTTCCTGACTCATCAATAAACACAAGCTCCTTGGGGGTGATTTCTACAATTTTTACGGGTAATTGATAACCTATGTATGAACCAATACTGTAAACTCGATTATTCAGCAATACCTTACTGTTTTCGCCCGCAATCTTAAGACCCGAGATATCCAACGCCTCTATATAGTCTTCTATCTTCTGTTCCTGCGCTTCGCGTACCTCTATAATCGCGGATTCTGTTTTGGTAGCCTCCATGCCTTTATTTAAAGGCGATACACTCGTATCTTTTTCTGGCAAAACAAGCTCACGTCCAGGAGTGGGTGCGGGTGATTTTTTCAAAACAGCGCTTGATTCCCGGTCTTGGGCGAATAAATGATCCGTCTGTTCTTTTATAGAATCCGCAATCGCTGCTCCGGTTATTATTTCCGGTACAGGAGCTTCTATTTCATCCCCTGCTTTTACGATTGTAACTTCCCCAAATGCCGATCGCTCTATTGCCTTAGTTGGTTTACCCAGACCGCCTTGGGATGTTTTCTCTAAATCCGTAGCACCATCCTGCGGTTTTAATAAAACAACGAGCAATAATATAAAAAGCATGCCGATAAAAGTGCCCCCTATCAATAATCCCCAAAACAACTTGGGGTTAGGTGGCGAAGAAGATACCACAACTCGCTTCTGGGGCTTATGCCCTTGTGCATGCGGCGCGTTCATTCTATCTCGCTGTGCTTTCTTTAAAGCTTCACTTATTAAACTCATGATAATTGTCTCAATTCCTTATGCGCCCGACGTACATGCCTATAACTCACACAATCACTCATACCAATATATGCCGAAAGCAACGATTTGTCACATAAATTGTTGATTATACGGGGTATGCCTTTGCTTTTTTTGAAAATCGAGCGCAATGCCCAATAACTAAATTGCGGCAGTTTCTTTCCTTTAGCTAAAGTAAGCCTGTGCTGAATATACAAAAATGTTTCTGAAAAATTTAACGGCGTTAGCTCATAGTAAACCAACACCCGTTGCTTCAATTGCCTCAGCCTCTTGGCTCTCAATTTCTCTTTAAATTCGGGTTGGCCCATTAGAATAATTTGCAACAATTTCTGATTATCTGTTTCTAAATTAGAAAGCAAACGTATCTGCTCTAAAACCTCATCAGAGAGGTTTTGAGATTCGTCTACGATCATGATGATTTCTTTACCACTAGCAATCTGCTTTAATAAAACTTCGTATATCTTGTTTACTAAATCAACCTTCGTATTGAGAGCCACTTTTACTCCCAGCTCCCTCAAAATATCGCGCAGCAACTGGTCTTTTGTCACTTCAGGGTTTAATAACAATACCGTTTCAAAATTCTCTTCATCCAGCTCCTCTAGTAATTTGCGGCACAGGGTAGTCTTTCCGCAACCCACTTCCCCTGTCAGCACGATAAAGCCTTTGCGTTGCTGTATACCATACCGCAAATGCTCCAACGCTTCTTGATGCTTAGGGCTTAAATATAAAAACCGTGGATCTGGGGTTATATTAAAGGGCATCTCTTCAAATCCGTAGTAATCCTTATACATACATGATTATACCCTATCTTTTTTTAACGGCCTTGAAAATACTTTATTTTATTGATAAATACTTAACCTTCATGAGTATGTTTCAAAAAATTATTATCGTTTTCTTGTGCCTCTTGTTATTGATCGTCTCAACATTTTTTCTTTCCCTCTGGTTTAAAACTAAAAAGGAATATCAAGGTTTTGCTAACCGTGAACAAAAATTGTCAAATGAGCTCTGCGAATTGCAGAGCGCGCTAAAGGCTCAAGAACTTTATCTCGATAAACTCATTTCAGATCCAGAGTTCTTTGAGCGTGTCGTCCGCCAAAAACTGGGATACTCAAGCCCGAATGAGCTCATATTCCGCTTCCCCAATCAGCAGACCCAATAAACCCATACTATGTTTGCTACAGAAAACGAAGTCGTTCAAACCTTTAAAAATGCGGGGCAATCTCACGTTTTTGAATCCTATAGTGTCCTTTCGCTTGAACAAAAAAAAGCGCTTCTTGCCCAAGCATCACAAATAGATCTCCCCTTCCTGCACAGCTTAGCGAGCAAATTTTTGCCGGTCACACAGCCTACTTCTCATACTAACGCAGGGCATATTTTACCCCCAAAAGCGCTTCGACTTCCTCAAAACGGGGGTGATCCTTCCGCTTGGAATTGCGCTCGTACTCTGGGCGAAAGGTACCTGACAGCAGGAAAAATAGCCGTCTTAACCGTTGCAGGGGGTCATGGGACGCGTCTTGGCATTACTTGCCCGAAGGGGACGTTCTCCGTCACGCCTATTAAGGAAAAATCGCTTTTCCAAGTCTTTGCGGAAAAAATCGTTGCTGCTCAAAATAAATATGACTGTGTGATTCATTGGTTTATCATGACCAGTTTTGCTAACCACGAGGATACCCTCGAGTTCTTCAATCAACATAACTATTTTCGTCTCTCGCCCAACCACATCCATTTTTTCCAACAGAGCCAAATGCCGGCAATTGATTTTGAGGGCAAAATAATCATGGAATCCCCTGCTTCCATTTCCATGAGCCCTGATGGCCATGGCGGTTCCTTTTATGCGCTAAAAAATCACAAATTGCTCGACTACATGGCCGAGCGTAATATCGAAATTATCAGTTATCATCAGGTAGATAACCCGCTTGCAAAAATTATAGACCCCGCGTTTATCGGTTTTCATATCGAGGCTCAATCAGACTTTTCGTCCAAAATGGTTCCCAAAACAAAGCCGGAAGAAAGGGTGGGGCTTTTTTGCATCATAAATGGACAGCTTCAAGTAATCGAATATAGTGATTTCCCTTCAAGCTTGGTCGATCAAAGGGATCCAAACGGAAGGCTCACGTTCGATGCGGCAAACGTGGCAATTCATCTCTTCAACAGAACTTTTGTCGAAACGGTTACAGAAAAACAGGGTTTATTAGAAAGCTTGCCTTACCATAGAGCTATAAAAACAATACCGGCATTCAAAGAGGTCAAAGCAATATCTCCCAAAGAGCCTAATGGCATTCGTTTTGAGCGCTTTATCTTCGATGCCCTCCCGTTAGCCCATAATCCCATTCTCATTGAAACAGAACGTACTTCAGAATTTAGCCCTGTTAAAAACAATACCGGCCCGGATTCCCTGGAAACGTGCCTGAAGGACCAGCGAACCCTTTTTCTTTCTTGGATTTCCCATGCTCTCCCTGATGAAACATTGGCCACTATCAACAAAATAGAAGTCTCACCGCTTTTCGCGGATTCCAAGGATGATTTTGTGAAGAAGTGGGCGCAACAGCCCCAAATCGTCTCCCCGGAAGCAAATGAACTGTATATCGAATAAGCGTTTTACTTCGCCTATTTCTTAACAGTTCAGGTTTGAAAATGCCCCCTAAAACAGCTCAAAATAATCTTGCCATTGCCCCTTGCCATACTTATCCTACAAAGATCTCGATTGACTTCAAGGGGGATTAGCTCAGTTGGTTAGAGCGCTTGCATGACACGCAAGAGGTCACTGGTTCGAATCCTGTATCTCCCACCATTTTTATTAAATATTGCCCCGCAATCACTTGTGGGGCATTTTCTATTTTAAAGACACTTATGATCACCTTGGCCAACATAAATGCTCAATCTTGGGTAAACGCCATGCATCGCCTGCCACCAGAAGCAATCTGGGGCATTCTGCTCGTTGCCTGTTTTGCCAGCATTATCCTATTATTACGGCTGTTTGGAGCAATAGGGCTTTATGTCTACATGGCTATTGGGGTTATTGCCGCAAACATTCAGGTACTCAAAGTCGTCCAATTCTCTCTGCTTCCGGAGCCCGTAGCCCTCGGCACAGTCATCTTCTCGACCATCTTCCTTTGCACAGACATCCTTGCCGAATATTATTGCGCGAAAACCGCTCGCAATGGGGTTTATTTAAGCATGCTAGGTATGTTCCTGATGACGCTCTTTATGCACATTACCCTCGGATTTCGTCCACTAGACCCTGCAACCGCTCCCGAAGGCCTTCAATGGGCACTTCCTGCCCACGATAATATAAGCGCTATATTTACCCCTGCACCGGCTCTTTTCCTAGCAGGAATGGTCTCCTTTCTAACCAGTCAATTGTACGATGTTTGGGTTTTCACTGCCATTCGTAAACTCACCCGCGGGCGCTATCTCTGGCTACGAAATAATGTCTCTACGATCCTTTCAGCTCTAATAGACAGCGTCTTATTCAGCACACTTGCCTGGATAGTCCTGGCTCCACACCCCTTGCCCTGGAAAACTGTTTTATTCACCTATATACTAGGCACCTACTGGATACGCGTCATTTTCGCCATTATAGACACCCCCATCATCTACCTGGCACGCCATTTCATACCGCAAAAGGATCCATTACTTATAGCCAATAAGCTAAAGTAAAATCCCTCATGGGCAATTAGGCACACTCGTTTATGCCTACATGTCAGGCTACAGTGGGGCTTTCTTGAAATCAAGTTTTTCAATAGCACTTGATCCTGAATTCATCCTAATCTCAGTTATAGCACTCGTGCGTTCATCAATAAACACTTCAACCCCAGTATTTCCCACCAACTCACCTTTATCATTCAACAACTTTGTATCCACAAACATCCCCTGATTAAACGGCTCAAAGAACGAAACTGACTCTATTTCCCCCGTAGCGATATCCGTGTACAGGGTAAGCGGCCAATAGGTATATCGTTCAATCGTAAATTTACAAGAATGTACCATAACCTGAACAACATCATAAATTTTATTATCGCCCAACTCTATCACCTGCCCTAAATCCCCCTTAACAACAAGGGGTACTCGAGAACTATCCCGAGTCACAAATTCCAAACTAAGTTCTATAAACTTAATGTTCGAAAATTTTGTATTCCAACTGACATGAAAATTTGTCTGAATTCTTTCGATATCCCCAAATGCGGATACTGTTAGTCGTTGAAGCCCAAAAATAAGACTCACAGTACTTATTAAAAAACATATTTTCTTTAAGATCATAATCAACACACTCAAATTTTTATTTATGTAGCTAAATGTATGATATGAGATAATCGAAATCTGTCAAAAAAACATGTGACCTTAAATAACTATTGCAAGAAATCGTACTTTAGCAATTTCAAGCATCAAAAAAGATGAGCTAAGGTTCTACTTAAAGCCCCTTAGCTCATACAAGTGAAAAACCATTTAGTCTTCCCTCTAAAAAATGCTTACTATTTTCTGTATGTGAGGTTGCCTAAGTCTCGCCCCCATGAATTCGCATGAATTGAGGTCAATTTACCCGTAGCTTCATCCAATACTATTTTGAAATATCCATTTCCGACTTCAACACCCTGATCATTCTTAAGCTTTACCATAATTTCCTGGTTATTATTAAACGGCTCAAACAAAGATATCCCTTCAAGTTCTCCTGTCGCGTTCCCTTCCCAAATCGGAAAAGGCCAATAGCTGTGCTGCTCAAGCGTAAACTTACACGAGTGTATAATAATTTGAGTCACATCATCCATACCAGGATCTCCTACACTAACTTCCCCTCCCTCACGTCCGGTGAAAGTCATCTCTCTTGTCTCACCATCTCTTCCAACAAATGTTATTGCAAAAGGGGCATATTTTATATTGGAAAATTTTACACTCCAATGGACATAAAAAGGTATTGTGTATTTTTCTACTTTAATAGATGCAACACTCTGGACGAGCTGCAAACCAAGAAAAACTCCCATTATTGCAACCAAAAAACTAATTTTCTTCAACATAACCATAAACTCCACTTAATTAATAATATTACAAACTTAGTATACCATTATTTCGATATTTGTCAAAAATTGGAAAGGTTTTTTATCTCCCTATTTAATTTCATCAAAAATAAGCTGTTCTTGTTATTCTTCACAGTTTATCCAGAAAGCTACTGACAAATGCTAACCTTACCTTTATACACAAAAAAATAGTGCGTCTCCGTCGTAAATTTACAAGAGTGTATAATTATTTGAACTCGGCATTTTTTGTATAAAAAAACTGCCACTCATTGACGAAATGTCATATTTGGCGTATGCTTAATTATTGCTATATCAAACAAGAATTAAATCATTATGCTAAAGAAAATAACTCTAATAATAGCTTTTTTGGGAATCTGGATGGGTTTCCAAGTTAGTCAGACTGTCGCATCGGTTAAAGTAGGTCAACTTACAGTTCCCTTTTTCGTGCAGTGGAATGCCATTGCCCATTCCTTTCACATATCTAATATAGAATTTGATATAACATTTGTCACTAGAGATGGCGAAAGGGTGGCCATTTCTTACAAGGGCACTCCGGGGCGTGAAGTTAGCGTAGGAGATCCTGGTATAGATGATGTGACTCAAATTGTCATAACTTCATTTAAATTTACTGTTGATGAATATATTGTGGGCGTTTATTCTAAAACAGCCAAAGGAGAGCTGAAAGGCATATCATTGCTAGAACCGTTTAAGACGGGAGATGTCGGGGCAAAGCTTTTGAATGCCAGAGGAGAAGAGGTAGGCTGGGGCTTTTTTAGACTAGTATTGAGCGATAGCGGCGATAAGCTGATTTCTATTCAAGCACAATCTTGGAGAGTTGACCTTTGGAGGCTTTTCCGCTGATAAAAAGCACCGGGTAATTTCTCTGCTAATCGCTCGAGAGACTGCTGAAAGTGATTCAGACTATAGATCACACGCTTGGCCACTTCGAAAGTACTTCATTACGCCCTCGCATCTCGAGCTAGAGGTCGTGTCTCTCCTGAAGTAACAACTCCACCAAGACATATCATTTATTCGATATTTGCCAAAGATTGGGGGGTATTTACTACAGCCCTGAATAGCACCCGAAATACTCATCTGATGTCATCTTCAGCCCAAAGATCATAGGAATAATGACTGCTTTCCTCTTGCGCTTACCCCTTATTGCCTTCTATAAATTCTACCAATGGATACCACCCATCGCAAATCTGTCTTTCGTGCGACATTATTAACCGCCATTGTATCCATTGGCATGATGGATCTGCACGTACCCTCGATGCCTGCAATGGCAAAATATTTTGATGCGCCGGATACCCAAATCCAATACACCATAACGCTGTTCCTCTTGGGGTTCAGTCTATTTCATTTAGTGCTTGGACCTTTATCAGATCGCTACGGCAGGCGGCCTATCCTCATCATATCCCTTATGACAGGTCTCGTGGGATCTGTTATGTGTATGCTTGCCTATAGCATTCCGTTTTTACTCTGGGGAAGGTTTATCGCAGGCATTGGCTGCGGCGGGGCTAGTCTTTTAGCGCGCGCCATGATGAAAGATGCTTTCAGTGGAAACGATTTATCCAAATACAGTTCGTTTATCGGGATCGTCATATCAATTACGATCGGCCTAGCACCTGCCGTAGGCGGTTTTGCACAACAATATGGCCATTGGCGCTTAAATTTCGGCATCGCGTCCATTCTCTTGCTCAGCGTTTTTATTTATATATTTTTCAGATTCCCGGAGACGCACCAACGGCCAAATGCATACGCGCTTCATTTCCGCACGCTCCTGTCTAATTTCCAAAAACCCTTAAAAAGCAGGCATTTTTGGGGCTATACCATGTGCTCGGGGATCGCGTTTTCCGGAATAATGACATATGCCACTGCCGCTCCTTTCATTTTACAGGTTCAACTTGGCGTATCCGCAGCCGTCTTCGGCTTACTTTCTATTTTTATCGCAATCGCTCAATCCGGCGGGTTTAGCCTAAATATACGATATTTACCCATCTTGGGCTTAAACAGAGCCATATTAGTTGGATTGGGCTTTATGCTGCTTGCGGGTCTTTTTTTAATAATAATAGCTTCCACGGGATTTATCTCCGTCCCTTCGATTATTTTAGCCATCGTATTTTATGCCACAGGAGCCGGTTTCATTTTTAGTAACGCTTACGCGGGCGCGTTTGACAATTTTGGGCATATCGCCGGTGTTTGCGCTGCCGTCTACGGATTATTACAAATGGGCTTAGGATCCTTAACCACTTTTATTGTAGCCAAATTAAAGGAGGGCTCCTCCCTGGACATTGGGTTTGTATTTACTGGGTTAGCCATTTTAGGCGCAATACTTTACCACTTCCTCATCCACAGAGCTCCGAAAAAAATAGCGCCTGGTTGGTAAGCATGAAACACCTCATCAGGCTACATCCTAAAACGTTTAAACTTGCCCCAATCGCAGGATTCATTAGCGTAAACATTAATGGTTGGTACACTAAAAAACGCACTTGCTGAAGGAAAACTGCTTGAATCCACTCATGAAAATCTGGAAGGTTGGATTAATAAAGACTTCCTCCCCCAATGGGCAAAGGATTCCATCTATGAATTAATTCAGCAATCAGCCTGGGACGAGTTAAATGACCGTTTCTACAAGACCTTGGAATTCGGAACCGGAGGGATGCGTGGCCGCACCATCGGAAATATTGTTCCCAAATCAGAACTGGGTACCCCCAGCAAAGAGGGCGCTCCGGAGCATGCCAGCGTTGGTTCCGCTTATTTAAACGACTTTAACATCGTGAAGGCCACGTTAGGATTATTTAACTATTGCCAATCTTACCTCAATAATCTGGATGTCCCTAAGCTTGTAATTGCGCATGATATGCGTCACTACTCACGTCATTTTTGCGAACTAGCAGCTTCTGTATGGACTCAATGCGGCGGAGCTGCCTTTATTTTTGACGGCCCTCGCTCTACCCCACAGCTCAGTTTTTCCGTGCGTTATCTCAAGGCAACAGCCGGCATCGTAATCACTGCCAGTCATAACCCACCGCATGATAATGGTTATAAGGTATATTTTGAGGATGGCGGGCAAGTCGTCCCCCCTCACGCAGATGGTATTATTAATGCCGTCAATGCAATTCCCCTAAATGCGATCCCTCTCTATTTAGCAAAGAACATTGAACACGTTATCACCCTCCCAATGGATGCAGATGTAGCGTTTCAGGATGTGTTGCAAGATTCCATCATAGACGAACACCTTTTAAAGGAACAAAAGGTTCAGGTAGTCTTTACTCCGATTCATGGTACCGGGTATATTTCAGCCGTGCCCGCCATGAAGCACTACGGCATACGAGTCGAAGTTGTACCGCAACAAATGGTAATGGATCCTCGCTTCCCAACGGTTAAATCCCCTAACCCGGAAAATCCTGAGGCCATGGCCATGGGAGTAAAATTAGCCAAAGAAAAAAATATTGAAGTCGTCCTCGCAACAGACCCTGATGGAGACAGAATGGGTGTCGCGGTACAAAATGCTAATGGCGAATACCAATATCTCACCGGCAACAATATAGGCTCTCTTCTCCTAGAGTACCGCTTGAGCCGATTTAAGGAATATGGCCTTCTTCAAGAGGGGGATAACTCCAACACCGCGCTCATCAAAACATTTGTCACTACCCCGATGCAGGAAGTCATCGCGGATTCCTACGGCCTTAAAATTATTAACACCCTGACGGGTTTTAAATGGATCGGTGAAAAACTCTACGACTACGAGCTCGCCTTAAAGGCTAAGTTGCTCGAAGAAGAGGGAATCGCACTCGATTACGATAATACTCCTCGAATTGAGCGAGTAAGCCTGCTCCAAAACTATAGTACCTATTTTGCCTTTGGCGGAGAAGAAAGTTACGGTTACTTAGCCGGTGATAAAGTGCGGGACAAAGATGCTAGTGCCGCTGCGTTACAATTTTGCGAGCTCTACTCTTACTTAAAGAAACAGGATATAAGCATTTTGGAGTATTTGGATTCCCTTTACCTAAAATATGGTTATTTCTGCGAAAGCCTCTTAAATGTTTACTACGAAGGCGCCTCTGGTTCTCAAAAAATTAGCAATATTTTGGCGAGTTATCAAAAATCTGCCCCCAAAGCGATCGGGAACCTCGCGGTGAAGGATGTACAAGACTTTTCCAAAGGTGGCATAAAAGATGCCGACGGGAAACCCATTCCGCAACAAGATTTCTTTTTCGTTACCCTGGAGAACGGCTTTAGTTACGCCGTTCGCGCCAGTGGAACAGAGCCTAAGATTAAATTTTACCTATTCGCCCAGTCTCATGTCGCTTCCCCGGAAGAGCTTGAAACGGTCAAAAACACGACTCAGCAGGAAATAGAGGCCTTAAAAACCGCCATCAATGAGGATGCTCAGAAAAGAGCTGACAGAGCTCTTTAAAATAGGTAGATATTTATTAACCCTGACCCCCGTCAGGCACACAATAGCGATTGTTAGGGATGAATTATTTCTCGATTACGCTTGACAATAATCCCTAATTAACGTTTCATGAATAGACTTAGAAAAACTGCTAACATTACGGATATTATACCATGTTAAAAATTAGACTGCAAAGACACGGAAAAAAAGGACATCCTGTTTATCGAATTGTTGTTGTTGATTCACGCGCTCCCAGAGATGGCGGTAACGTTGTTGAATTCCTCGGACACTACGATCCACAAGCATGTGGCCAAGCTTGTGTTTATGACATCAAGATTGACCGTGTTGATCACTGGCTATCAGTTGGCGCACAGCCCTCTGACACCGTCACCAATCTCATCAAAAGAGCTCGTAAACAAACACCGGAAAACGGAACTGTACAATCTTTTGCTGCGGCTTAATTAAGCCACAAAAGCCCTTTCGCTACCATGGAACCTTTGTTAACCATAGACTTGATATCGCTTTTTCCAAGCATGGTCAGTGGTTTTCTAGAGGAAAGCATGCTGGGGAGAGCCCAAAAGCATGGGGTTTTAAAAATCAACTCCCATAACCTACGGGATTGGGCAGAAGATAAGCACAAGTTGACAGATGATAGGCCGTTTGGCGGTGGTGCCGGAATGGTTCTTAAACCTGAGCCACTAGGCAAGGCCATAGAGTCGTTAAAACGCGAGCACACGAAAGTCGTTTATTTGTGCCCAGACGGAAAACCGCTAAAGACTTCCATTGGCAAAACACTGGCCAAGGAAAGTCACATCATTTTGATATCGGGTCATTATGAGGGGGTTGATCAACGTATTCGTGATCTTTACGTAGACGAAGAAATTTCTATCGGTGACTACATTCTCACAAACGGAACAGTGGCAGCGGCTGTATTAATCGATGTTGTCGCACGATTTGTGCCGGGAGTCCTTGGGGAAGAAAAATCCTTGGATCAAGATTCGTTTAGCGATAGCTTACTGACGTTTCCGCAATACACACGGCCCCTCCAATATAATGGCATGGGCATCCCGTCCATATTACTTTCGGGAAACCACCAAAAAATCGATGAATGGCGCAAGCAACAACGTGTTCAAAAGACGCTTGCCTGCCGGCCTGATTTAATTTCAAATTAACCAATTATTTATTATGAATCAAATTATTGAAAACATTACCAAAGAACAATTAAGACCTGAAAACACCAATTTCAAAATTGGGGATGGAGTACGTGTTCACTTACGCATACGTGAAGGCGACAAGGAGAGAGTCCAGATTTTTTCCGGTATCGTAATTGCTCGCAAGGGTGGAGGTATTGAAGAATCCTTTACTGTGCGTCGCTATCATCAAGGTGAAGGCGTAGAGCGCGTTTTCCCTGTTCACTCACCTAGTATCGTAAAGGTTGAAGTGGATCGCGAAAGTGTCGTGATGCGTGCTAAAATGTACTGGTTGCGCACTCGTATTGGTAAAGAAGCCAATAAGGTAAAAGAACAGCGTTATGCGAGAAAGGGTTAATCCCTTTTCCTATAAAGGGTGATATTTTTAGATTGATCCCTTTCGCTAAATGTTCTTTTATTGATGTTTTCCCGGATGCTCAGGTGGTGGAATTGGTAGACACGCACGCTTGAGGGGCGTGTGGCGCAAGCCGTGCGGGTTCGAGTCCCGCTTTGAGCACCATTTTTTTACTACCCCCAAAATCCCCTCTTACATAATCTGCTTAACGAGTAAAGTTGCTTGTTATGAGAATCGTTGCGCTTGGCGATGCCGCCTTAAGTCTAAATTCTCCCGCGTACGGCAGCAATATATTAGTCCCAATCGGGTATGCATGGTCATTGACTGCAATAGCACCCGCTACAACCGAAAGGATGCGGGGCTGTTCGCCGCGAGGGAAAATCATTGCGGGGTCTTCTTCGGCAAGCCTCACACGTTCAATATTGAAGATTTCGGCATCGGCTAATAGTGCAACCTTTTGTGACTCATCCGGATGAACAACTTCTGGCTCGAAGTCGTTAAAATCAATACTTGTTAACGCTTCCTGAACATGCATTTCGCGCGGCTTGCCGTCTAGCCCCACCCTGCCCCAGTCATAGACTCGGTATGTGGTATCTGAATTTTGCTGAATTTCTAGAATAAGGTTTCCCGCGCCAATAGCATGAAAGCGTCCGCTGGGAACAAATAAGCTATCACCCTTTATGACTTTGATTTCATGAATACAGCTTTCCAGATTATTTTCAGATAATGCAGCCTCAAAATCGGCTCTTTTCGTTCCTTTTTTAAGTCCTGCCATCAAAAGCGCCCCGGGCGCTGCATCAGCAATATACCAATTCTCTGTTTTGGGCTCTCCTCCTAATTCTCGAGCAATATCAGCTGGCGGGTGAACTTGTAGGCTTAATTTTTCCTGGCAATCCAGCCATTTTATTAACACAGGAAAGGGCTTAGTGTTGTCCCAATGGCTCCCCATGACCCTGGGTGCATGGTTTTTCAGCAGCTCCCTTAAGGAAAGTCCTTTAAATTCGCCATTCACAACCACGGATTGATCTTCCGCGCGGTCCACGATTTCCCAACTTTCACCGATTTTTTTAACCCCGGGTAGCTCTCTACCCAAGAAATGGGCAAATTTATCTCCACCCCAAACACGTTCCTTATAAAGCGGGTCGAATAAAATACAGTCCATAGCATACCTATGCTGGCCTATATGGAGATAAACGCAAGCCTGAATTCAGGGCGCACACAAATTAACACTATAATCATACTATAGCCATAGCAATAATATTGACAATTTACTAAAATCGTATATAATAAAGTATAGTTAAATTAATCACTCAATAAAAACAACGCAATGTATAAAGCTAATAGCAATTCAAGGGATTCAATGTTTTTTAGGGATTGCTAACTAAGGGATAGACATGCGGGAAAAAGCGGTCTAAGATGAGGGGATGAAGTGCCCAAGATGCAAAACAGAGACAGTAGTAAAGAACGGGAAAGTTCGAACAAATCAGCGGTATAGGTGTAAAAGTTGTGGATATAATTTCACGCTAGAACGCAAAGAAAGAGGCAAGTCAAAAGAGATCAAGCGCCTTGCGCTGCACTTGTATCTGGAAGGGTTAGGGTTTAGAGGGATAGCTCGGGTGCTGAGCGTCAGCAATGTAGCCGTACTGAAGTGGATACGCCATTTTGGTTATACAATCAAAGAGCTGAGTAAAGATAAAAAGCCGGAGGCTGTTGAGATTATGGAGCTTGATGAGATGTGGCATTTTATTCAAAAAAAAAGAAACGATGTTGGGTCTGGATTGCTTTTGATCGAAATAGAGGATGTCCCATTGCCTTCGAGTGCGGTAGTCGTGAAGATGCCACGGGTCAAAAATTATGGAATAAGGTAGCGGATATAAAATGCAGCTGGTATGCTACAGATCACTGGCTCTCTTATGAAACCTTCTTAAATCCATGGAGACACTTAAAGGGTAAGCGATTTACCCATGTCATTGAAAGTTTTAATGCTACGGTCAGGCATTACCTTGCTCGATTCCATAGAAAAACCCATTGTTATTCCAAGTCAAAAGAGATGCTTGAACTCTCCTTACTCCTCTTTTTCTTTAAAAAATATATCAAGTCTATCCCTTAGTTAGCAATCCCGTTTTTTAACCCTCTCGCTAAAAAGATGGAGGTTAGTGAAAAAAAATCCAACCACGAGCTTTTTCAAAAGCGAATTTGTGTATTAAGTGGGCTTGGCAGCACGGGGCTTGGCATAGGTGTAGGTATTGGTGGCGGTATTTTTCTTGGCGGTGTACTGGGAAATGTGCCCGGGGCGGTCATTGGGGGCATTGTTGGCGGTTTTATGGGGGGTGCATTTGGAATTGCATCCGCACTATTTTTAAATGTCGGCATTATTGCGTTAACAAGCCGAAAGGTTGAGGTTGTCGAAAATAATACCTATGAGATCAAAAATAATGAAGAATCAAGCGAAAATAAGGTGTCATCACCTCCGGACGAGAATAGCGTAACCAACGGCACCAAAGGAGATTCTTCAACGATATCCACAACCATTTCCTCTAAGAACGATGAACGAGAACTGCTCATCAAAGAAGAGTCAAAAGATCTTTCTGGCAATGACGATAAGGGCTCCGAAGTTTCCGCAAATGAAATCAAAGAACGCAACAACGACACTATAGAAACATCTAAGGAAAGCGATACCGATGAGTCCAATGAAGAAACGGATCTATTGTCCGAAAATACAGAAAATTCTTATGATAATTACGAATTCTTTTCTGCTCTTGATGAAAATGATGATTATCAAAAGGAGTTTCCAGAAGATGACAATTTGAACGTCAGTAATGATGAGGTTGAAGGCATTGAACTCAAACCAGAAGAAGAACTTGAGTCCGAAACTATTTCCACAAAAGAAACACCGGAAGACAAAGAAAAACGCATTCAAGTAGATGTGGATAACAAAATGCAAACGTTAACGAAGTGTCTCGGAAAAGAAATTCCGAAAGAACACGTACAAACATTGAAAGATTTATTTGCAGACTGTGCCGAGTGGAAGAGCCTCCAAGATAAGCCTGAAAAATACCCGGTTAACGAGACATTTAAAAAGCTTATAACTGATTACGTTTATTTTAGCGGACTACAATCTGATGACAAAAAACAAGAAGCCAGAAAATTCCTCGAAGATAACCTTTATATCACAGAAGGATTCATCCTTACCTACAAAACAGCCGGAGGAGATCCTCTTGCCATTCTAGCAGCTTTTGGGCTTATAGACCAGGACGATGAAACGTTGGTAAAAATAGCTTACGCACTCGTTGACGAAAGCAGTGACATTAGAGGCAACCTTCAAAATATTACCTATTTTCGCCATTTCTGTGAGGTTATTAAGAATGGCAAAGAAAATTCATATGCAGATAATATCAAAGAGTTTAAAGATGGAATTGCTTCGAATAGTAAAGTATACCAAGATTTAGGACGCAAAGCCGTCGATGGTGTTAAAGATTACCTTGCGTCTTGGTTTGGCAATTAATAGCTATATCGAAATCGTATTACGAATTGGGGCACGGTAAATAAACGTCCTTGTTTTCTCTACATAAGCGGGTATTCTGGTTTCAGAACCTAGAAGAAGCCCGTTTTGAGAGAAAAAAAGACCAGAAAAGACACACGATCACCCAATAATAGCAACACGCTTGGCCAAAGAACGATCCAGCCCAAACCACTCTGGGGAATGCTGTTTTTGACACTCGGGATATTAATCTCGGTTGCCTTTTGGGACTATAAGCCTGGGCAAAGCCGCTGGATTACAACTGCGGCACTCGATCCCCACGGGCCAATCAATTTGGTCGGTAAATTCGGGGCAACCCTTTCATTTTGGTTTTCTTATCTACTGGGCTTCACTGCCTGGTTTGTGCCTGTGCTTTTATTTTGGCTCGCCTACGCCTTTGCGTTTCGATTGAGCCATTTGTTTGGCATGTGGAAGTATGTTTTTTTGGGCATCGCGCTGCTCAGCTTTGCTGGTCTTTTAAGCATGGCCGAAACCAGTATTCTTTCCCCTGCATTTTTACGAAAAATCCCCACGAACCTTTATCCAAATGGTTTAGGTGGCTCTGTAGGTTCTTTTTTATTTTCCGGCCTCTTGGTTAGTAATTTAGGAAAATTTGGCGGAACCCTTCTGCTATTAGTCACGTACTGTGTTGGCCTAGTCGGCACGTTTACGCGAGCAGAAACCCCGGCTAAAACGTTTGAAAACATTCAGCGTAATCTTAAAACCTGCGCGCTCCTTTCTGCCAATTTAACTTCTGGCTCAGGAAAGCGTTTATCACAGGTAATCAAAAATATTTTTAAACGAGATGAAACCCGAGTGGACGGTGTTGTAGAAAAATCTGAAACCGTTCGTCTCCCTAAGGTGAAATCTGCTAAAATCAAAGAGGTAGTACCTGTTGCAAAAGAACAGCAGTTCGCTGTAACTGCCCCCAAGGCCGATAAAGGCATCTCTAAAGAATCTGATAATGGTTTGAAAATTTATACCGAAGAGAAAATTGAAAAGGCAGCTGTCGAACTACCGGTTAAACGGGGTAATTATATTTTCCCAACTTTAGAGCTTCTTCAACAGCCGACCGTACAACAACACGCCCAAGAGGACCACCAGCAACGCGCGGACAATCTGGTAAAAACACTTGCTGAATTCGGGGTAGCAGTGATTCCTGCCGAAGTTCATACTGGACCGGTGATCACGCGATATGATGTGACACCTGCTCCTGGCGTGAGGGTTGAGAAAATTGCCAACTTAGAAAAAAATATCGCCCTTGGGCTAAAAGCATTATCAGTCCGTATTTTAGCACCCGTGCCAGGAAGGGGTTGCGTGGGAGTAGAAATCCCCAACCAATACCCCATGCCGGTTTGTTTGCGAGAGATCATTGAATCTACTGCATGGGCCAACACCAAAGCGGAAATTCCAGTTGTCTTGGGTAAAGAAGTAACGGGTAAACCGTTGGTGGCAGACTTAACTAAAATGCCTCACCTTTTGATTGCCGGTTCTACTGGTGCCGGTAAAACAGTCTGTATTAATGCCGTGGTCGCGTCTCTGCTCTATCACTCCAGCCCGGAAGATTTGCGGTTCATCATGGTTGATCCAAAGATCGTGGAAATGCAGTTATATAATTCGCTTCCCCATATGTTGATCCCAGTCGTCACGGAGCCTAAAAAGGTACCGGGGGCTCTTAAATGGCTGATTTCAGAAATGGAGCGGCGATACCAAATTTTTGCAAAAATGGGCGTGCGTAATATTGCCGGCTTTAACGCAAAGGTATTAAAGGACAAGCAAGAAGGGCAAAAGGCCGCCGCTCTAGAGGCTTCCCTCTCTCCTGAGGAGCGTGTTGCCGTAAACAACATCGAAGTCCCACGAGACGCTTCCATCGAAGTTCCTAAATCAAAGTTACCTTACATTGTTTGCATCATAGACGAATTGGCTGATTTGATGATGGTTGCTCCAGCTGATATTGAGACCTGTATCGCACGTTTGGCACAACTAGCTCGCGCAGCCGGTATTCACTTGATTTTAGCCACTCAGCGACCCTCGGTAAATGTAATCACGGGTGTCATTAAAGCCAACTTGCCTTGCCGAATTGCTTTCAAAGTAGCATCTAAGGTAGATAGCAGGACAATTCTAGACTGCGGTGGGGCAGATCAACTCATTGGTCGTGGTGATATGCTTTTCTTGCCTCCCGGTAGCGCGGATTTGGTAAGAGCTCAAGGTGCTTTTGTTTCAGATGAAGAAATTAATGCGATCATCGATTTCTTAAAACAAAACGGTCCTCCACAGATTGCAAAACATATTCAGCAGGAAATAGACTCCGGAGATGAAGGCGGAAGCTCAGATGCCAATGAATGGTCAGATGATCTTGTACCAGAAGCATTGGAAGTCATTCGCACCTCACAAAGAGCCTCGACTTCCATGCTACAAAGGCGTTTAAAGATAGGCTACAACCGCGCCGCGCGCATCATGGAAATTCTGGAAGATGCTGGATACGTAGGGCCCGAAAATGGAGCCCAGCCTCGAGAAATCTTGCGCGACTTGGCTCCGTATTGAGGATAAATCACTTGCAGCACTATCCCGTCTCTATCTAAGAATTTTTGACTGCTTTAGCAAACGCACCTGAAGGAGCCTCAATGACGAGAAATGCATTATAATGAAGTGTGCATAAGTTTTTTTGCGCTAAAGAATCCTACAGCCATTAGCGGATCTTTATAACCCTTGTGAAGTTATCTCACATCGCCAAATCGTAAATTTCGCCCAAAAAAGCTGTCTTTGGGGGAAATAAAGGAAAGAAGTATGCCAAAAATACCGACTGTGAATATCTAGGGAATAAGATCTGAAAAGCATGGGGAGTTTTTGGGGTATCTAAACATATCCACAAGACATGGGAATAACCCCCGAAGTTATTAACAAAGAAAATAATTCGCAAACAACTGTTATTCAATTGCTTAATAAGATTTTAGCGCAAATCCCGAAGCATAATAATAATAAGAAATTTATTTATTTAATATAGTTATATTAGGGTTTGTGAAAAAAAGACGGTCAATAACCCCAGAATTTCATATGATCAAATGTGTACCCAATCAAAATCCTCTAAGAATATCGCTAAAAATCTTAGCCATAAGCAGTTGCAAATGGCAGAAATGGTGCCCCCACCCAGAATCGAACTGGGATTAACGGTTTAGGAAACCGCGGTTCTGTCCATTAAACTATGGGGACCCAAAAAACTTCGTTTCTAAAAGGGTTAGAATAAGTGTCTTGTTAAAAAAGTCAAGAAAGGTTAATTTTTGTGTTGTCATTCTTTGAATAATGAATTTTAATCAATTCCTTCTATGAGTACAGAAAACGAAACAGAACAAAAACCGAAGCATTCTTTGAATCCTTTAGACTTTACGTGGGCTGACGTACAAAAGCTGCAACGCTTCGTAACGGGAACAGGCAAAATATTGCCACGCCGCATTACCCGTTTATCCGCCAAGCAACATCGCCATATTACGAAAACGATCAAACGCGCTCGTAATATGAAAGTGATGATGTAAGGCTGCTAAAAACCGTTTAATAACGGCTTGTTGCACGCGAATACAATTTTACAGGCTGCCCATTTTCTTAAAGAAGGGCAGCTTGTTTCGTTACCAACGGAAACTGTGTACGGGCTTGCGGCAAATGCCCTGGATACTGTTGCCGTACGAAAGATCTTTGAGGTTAAGGGTCGTCCCTTGATTGATCCTTTGATTATCCATGTGCGCGACTTAAAGCAAGCAGAAGCATTGGCTCATTTTACCACGGAAGCTTATAAAGTCGCAGAAGCATTTTGGCCTGGCCCATTAACAATTATCCTTAAGAAAAAGCCGGTTGTGCCAGATTTAGTAACGGCTGGATTGGATACGGTGGCAATCCGCATGCCGAAGCATCCGCTTTTTAGAGCGGTCCTAGAGAAAGCTGGCATTCCCCTAGCCTGCCCAAGCGCAAACCCGTTTGGTTACGTGAGCCCTACAAAGGCTGAACATGTTGAGAAGACTTTAGGAAAAAAAATTGCCATGGTGCTGGATGGCGGAGCCTGTGAAATTGGTCTAGAATCAACTATTTTGTATCTAGGACATAACGAGCAGCCGAAGATCATGCGCTCAGGGCCGATTAGCCGAGAAGATATTGAAAAGGTCTTAGAATGCGCGGTTGCGCAGTTGGAAGCTTCCGCCACTAAGAAAAGTAATGCAGATGAGGAGAGCCAAAATATCGCGCAATTAGCACCTGGTCTGCTGGAGAAGCATTATAGCCCACGGTGTTCAATTTACTTATTTGAGCAGGGCAGCGCGCCGAAAAGTTCAGCAATCGAGGCCATTGAGGGAAAGAAAATCGCTGTCGTTTATCAAAAAAGACCACAGGAGGACATAAAGCCGGTTTTTGAAAACGAAGAACGTTTTTGGTTAAGTGAGCATGGCGACCTTGAAGATGTTGCTCGCAATCTCTTTGACCTGATGCAGGTGCTTGATAATGGGCAATATTGTGCTATGTCTGTTGAAAGAGCCCCTGATAGTGGAATTGGTCGAGCTATTAATGACCGATTATCCCGTGCGGCAGCAAAATGAGCATAGCAGTTGAATTAAGTGATGTTTCAATCGTTCTTCCGGATGGTAAAAAAACCTTTTCAGAACTTTTAGCCTGGGCTTGTCGGAGACAATGGTACCCGCAACGGGAAAAATCGTTTATTTGCCCCAGAACTTCCTTTTAGCTAAAGAACAGACAACTTGTCTATGTCTGGGTATATCTGCGAAATTTGAGGCATTGAGGCGCATTTATAAGGGGTCTGAAGCTTTAACGGATTACGATATATTGGATGATGCCTGGAATATAGCGGAAAGAACCCAAAATCGTTTGGAAAGCTATCGGCATCACTCACGAACTGGAGATTAGGAATGGGCGCTTTTCAAGCCTCTAAAATCCGACTTTCTTTAATCGGCTAAACCAAAGTCTTTTCTTTATTCTTCTTTTTAGACAAAGCAGATTTTACTCGTGTGGCGAGTTTGGTAGCTTTATCTAAATTACTCTTTTTTTCAGGCAGTTCACCGTTGTTGTAATAATCGTAATACGTTTTGTCGTAATAATTACTGTAATAATAGTTGACGATATCCAGGCTGATTTGATTAATAACCGCTCCAAACACAGGCACGTTTGACTCTAATAGTCTAGAGAGATGAGCCTTGGCGGTTTTGCGTTTCACGGAATTGAATTTGACAACGAAAATAAGGCCGTCCGTATAAGGCAAAATATTCATGATATCACTGACGACCCCCAACGGTGGCGTGTCTATAATAATTTTTGAATATCTTGATTTAGCCTCTTCCAGTAATTGCTGAAAGCGAGGGCTTAAGAAAATTTGAGTTGGGTTTGTTGCTTTCCCACCAGCGGTGATAACATCAAAATTAGAATACACATTTTTGTTAACAATATCGTCTAAAGTCGCCCCTTCTTCGCAATATTGAAGAATACCCTTTTTCTTATCGAGCTGGAGTGAACTTCCAATACTCGGCATGCGCAAGTCTGCATCAATAATCAATACCTTTTCATCATTGGCGGCAAAAGTTAACCCAAGGTTGGTCGTAAAGAAAGACTTGCCTTCACTCGGGAGAGTACTGGTAACGGTAATGACTCTAGCGGGTTTGCTGGCTTTATTAAGCCGTAAAAGAGAATCAATGGCTCTAAATGACTCCAGGACGGTTTTTTCTGTACCCTTAACGACCGTTTTTGCCTTTTCTTGTGTATTTAAGTTGGCCATGCGGGGAATGACGCCAAGTAACGGAAGGCCAACAACGGATTCTATATCAAAAGCAGTTTTGATGCGGTCATCAAAAAATGCTATTGCAAACACGGCTCCTAATCCACTAGCTATACCGCCCATAAGCCCAAGCGCAAGTATAATTACTTTTTTGGGTTTGGCTGGGTGCCCGGGGGCAACCGCAAAATCGATGATGCGCGCACTTGGCTTTTTTAAATCTATTTGTGCCATTTCGGTATTAAGCCGTAGCACCATGGACTGATAAAGCCCTTGATTCACTTCGAAATCTCGCGAAAGTGTGCTGTACTCTACTTTTATTTTACTCAGATTAATAATGCCTTTTTCCTTTTGAGCCAATCGTTTTTCGGATTGTATTAAAAAGTCTCTTGCGTGGTCATAATTAGCATAAACCTTGTTAATGGAGGAATCTAACGCGGACTTTAATTCTATTTCTGTTTGCTCTTTTGCGCGAGTCGCTTCGATCATTTTAGGGTGTTTTGCGCCGTATCTTTTCTCTAAGGAGCTGATTTCAATATTTTTTGTAGCAAGATCTGATAGAAGCTGCTCTACTTGAGGGATAGAATTGATGAAAGAAAGATCCCATAGCTTACCCCCAGACTTTATATATTGGTCAACGAGGTTTTTTCTGGACTGAGCGATATCGAAGTCCCTACGAGCATCGGTAACCGTTTTATTAATCTCAGTGAGCTCTTGGTGGTCGATATCGGCTTGCTGTTCCAGGGAAACAGTACCGTACTTTTCACGGTATTCTGCCATTTGGGTTTCAATGTTCTCGACAACTTTTTGTTGCTCTTTCGCACGCTCTTTCAAGTCGAAGATTGCCTTCATTGAGCCATCTATGTTGAGCGTCATATTGTAATTAATATATTCTTCCGCGAACATGTTAGCAACTTTTGCCGCAATTTCAGGATCAGGGTGATTATAGGCCAGCATAATCATTAAGCTGGATCGCTCTGGTACGATTTTTCTGTTATGAAACAGAATCTCTGCAATCGCCTCCTTTGATTTGTTAGAGACGCTATAAGGCGCTAAGAACACATCCGTCAAATTTTCTTTTTGAAGACGATCAGCAACTGCTTTTGCTAAGGTAGAACTCTCAAGAACCTTAATTTGGGTATTTAAGTCCTCACTCGTACGAACTTCATTAGATTCTACGCTACGGACGCCCAAAACCGTTGTGTCATCTCTTAAAATTTGAAGCATAGCCTCTGCTTCATAAATTGGGGTCGCCTTTATCAAATAAATAATACTGCCTAAAAATATAATCGCAAAAACAAACACTAAGAGCCATACGCGCTCCCTGAGAATGAGGAGGTAATCTTTGATGTTTCTTTGGTTGTTTTCTTCGTAAGCACCTGAACCGTAACCGTAAGAGTAACTACCATAGCCGTTGTAATATCCGCCGTAGCTCTTCTGGTCTTCTGGTTCGTTTTTGTTGGAATGATTATCTTTCATGAAAATAGGGTAAGAACTGTTTATCGTTTATTTTAGAAGATACTTTCGGGGACAAAAATGGTGTCTCCATTTTTTAAGTAGATATCTTCTGAATCAGGCTTTTTCAAAATGGACATGAAATCAACTTTCACCACCTCAATTTTGCCATCAGTATTTAATCGTCTGATTTGTACCGCATGGCTATCGGCTCGTAAATTTAGGCCTTCCGCGCCGCTGATTGCTTTTGTGAGGGTAAGGTTTTCTTCAGGCGGAATTAATACATTTCCTGGTTTGTTGACTTGCCCCAATACTTGTACCTTGCGCTCTGCATACTCAATAATTTGAATTTGTACTTGGGGGTCAATGTAGTAACCGTCAAGATAAAGATCTGTAATGATTTTTTCAGTTTCATAAAGTGTTTTACCACCTACAGCTACTTTTCTGATGTGAGGGAGCGAGACTGTCCCGTCCGCAGCTACGCGAACTTCTTTAGGAAATTCAGGTTCTTCCCCAATCTCAACCCTTAGCAAATCCATCGGCATGAGCTTGTATATTTGTTTCAGGCTCTTTTCTTTTTCAATGCCGGCACTGGTTAGCTGAGAAACCTGCATCTTCTTTATAGCACTGTTGTTATTTCTGAATGTGCTGTCTGAGAATGCTGAATGTAGGGATAGAAAAAGGGATATAACGATCAGGAGTTTTTTGTTCATCAGTTCTTGAAATATAACAAAAAAAATGAGGGAAACAACTCTTTAATTTCCCTCATCAAAGTTTTTATTTAAGCTTCTTAATAGCGCAATGATGCAGTGACGTTAACAATGTTATTAACATAACTATTTGCACTGATATTAGAATCATTGTACTGGTAGGTATACCCAGCACCTAAACGTACATATTTATTATAATCATAGCCTACGCCTATGTTACCGTTGTACGTATTGTCTTTTCTATTAGAAAATTGGTAATTGGCGCGATTGTAACTAAACCCAGCCAGAGCAGATATTATTTCGGTAAACTGGTATTTACCATTAACATTTCCACCGAAGTTGTTGATAGACTGACCGGTAGAACCCACGCTATAGTCTCGATTGACGCCACCATCAACGGTTATTTTTTCTGTAGCCTTGTAGGTTAGTTTGGAAATAAGCGCAAAACCTATTGTGTTTCTTGCATTTCTGGCGGTTGTGCTTCGGCCGTAAATGTGACGATGCTGAACACCCACGTTGACTTCGCCCATAAGCTTGGGAGCCAGTTCTCCACGAGCCGCAAAATTGACGAAATGGTCTACTCGATCTCTGCCGCCAGCTCTCATGTCTGTGTACCGGAAGCGATACGCAGGGCCAAATTCGAGCTTAGGTGAATACTTATACCAGAAAACTACCGGGATAGTATAAATTTGATAGTTTACAAGACCGGGCTGCCCTGAACGAAAATAGGTATCATGAAACTCAAATCCACCGCCGACTGCCGTTTTGGTAGATATACGATATTCTTCCTGAATTTTTGCTTCCCATACGGCACGAGATACGAGTGCGCCACGGAAATTAATTGCCGGGGTTGGTTGGTCGGTTTGGTAAAACGTGAAAAAGAAACGAGAGCTCAATCTGCTTTTGTCATAATTGGCAAAGACAATGACGTTGGCATTCTGGGTGTCTAATTTTGTCCTTGTGGCATAAAAATAAAAGTCTTCTCTAAAAAAGGCTTTTACTTTGAGTTCCGCATTCTCGCTGGTCATCAATTCCACACCGGGAGACAAAATGGAAATAAAGTCGTCTTTTCTGTTGGTATTGTCCGCAAAAACATTAGAAACGTAACGTCCGGTTGCACTTCCGTTGAACAGGAGGTACACTTTGTCATTAATATTAACAAGTGGACTTGTAGCAAAACCCGAGGTTACAACCGTAGTTGCAAAAAGGGCTTGTAGGATCAGTTGGTTGATTTTTCTCTTCATGATTGTGAAAATTATCAATAGGTCTTGGGTAACAAATCCTAACCATATGAGGATGTGGTAAAAAAAACAAGAAAAATAATGCTTTTTTAATTTTTATACTATAGATGTGTTTTGTTAACAATTATGCTAGTACGGTTTATGCCTCTTTTCCAATGACACGGTCCCGTAAATGACTCTTTTGTCATCCACGGTATCAATGGTGATTTCCATTCCGTGGAGGTGTAGCTTTTCGTTTTTTTCAGGAATGCGGCCTAATTCAGTAGTAATAAGGCCACTAAACGTAGAAACAGCGTTATTATCGATTGATATGCCTAAAAAGTGCTCTATTTCGTGAATTGTAGTTAACCCAGCCACTTGGTAGCGATTGCGCGCCAAGGGTTTAATATGCATTTCCTCTTCGGTATCAAATTCATCGTGAATGGCACCTACGATTTCTTCCAAAATTCTCTCTAATGTTATTAGCCCAACCGTTCCGCCAAATTCGTCAATGACAATTGCCATATGAATTTTGAGATGCAGCATGCGCTCTAGTGCTTGTTCCACGGGTGTTTTTTCAGGTACGCGTAGAAGTTTCCGTTGTATTTCTCTAAGATCGAGGGATTCATACTTTTGATCGTAATGAAACAGGTCTTTAATATGAATAATGCCGATACAATGATCCAGGTCGCCATTACATAGCGGAAAGCGGGTGTGTCCGCTTTCTTTAGCAACTTTAATGTTTTCACCAATATCGTCTTCCAGGTCTAGATACTGAATTTGATTTCTTGGTAAGAGGACATCAGAGACATCTAACCCTCTGATTCGGAGTGCGTTGAGTGCTATCCTTTTGGTTTGTTTCGAGAAAATGCCTTTTTTCCCTTTAAACTCTTCGGCAAGATAAGCGAGTCGTAGTTTTTTAGCAATCAGGTTACGGTAATTGCTTTCTTTATTTATATTTCGTTGAAATTTCTTTACGAGGGCACGTGAGGGCGCAAATAGCTTTCCTACAACGATAAGGGGCAAAGAAAATTCCGTTAAAATGGATTCGTTGTGCTTATATATCCATTTAGACAGGGAGAATTCGGTCACAAGATACAATACAAGGCTTATCAGTAAAGAACTGAGAACAAATAACAGGAAGACATCTTGTATGCTGGCCAGCTGTTTTGTGTAAAAGAAAAAAAGATATCCCCCAAGACAGGTGAGGCTTAATGATAATAAAATTTTAAGACTCAGGATGAGGTGATCTACATTGTGGATTAGCCGATTTAGCTTGGGCGAAAGGCTAATTCTTTGAAGCTCTTCGTCGTCAATTGTATTGTAGATCGTGAGTAAGAGGGACTTGCGTAAAACGATAATGAGGATGTTGAATATCGTCCAGGTAAGTATGATAAGGAAAGCAAAAAAGATTTGGAGCATAGGAGAATCGTCCATCTGCGGTACGATTTATCGTGTTTTACAACATTAACGCGCTTTCATCCACACTAAAATACATAAAAGCTTGCAAACAACTCCTTTTTTTTCAATATATCCTTAAGCATGATCGGGCTCTTAGCTCAGCGGTTAGAGCAGAGGACTCATAATCCTTTGGTCGCTGGTTCGAATCCAGCAGGGCCCACCATTTTGGAAAACCTGCCCTACCCTGTTTTTCTTTTTTCCTATACGCTTTCTTCTACGAGTTGTTTAATGGCTACTTAACTTTTGCTTTTATGAATGTGTGTTTAGCTTATTGGGTACATGATTTGGATCCCTTCATTGTCCGCTTCCCAGAGGGGTGGTGGCTGGATGGCATCCGTTGGTATGGAATTGCTTACTTACTGGGTTTTTTTGCAGCAGTAGGATTGCTTCGTCTTTATTATAAATACGGAAGATCGCCTTTCAACCCGGACCAACAAGGCGTTTTGATGACCGGCTTGATTCTCGGGGTTTTAATCGGGGGGCGTTTGGGCTACATGTTGTTCTACGATTTTCAGAATTTTATTCATCAGCCGTGGACGCTTTTTTATATCTGGCAAGGCGGTATGGCCAGCCACGGTGGCTTCATGGGTGTTTTTATTGCTATCCTGTGGTTTGCAAAATCGACAAAAACATCTCCGTTTTTAGTAGGGGATATTGTTGTCACGTTAGCCCCCCCGGGGATCCTGTTCGGTCGTTTAGCAAATTTTATTAATGGAGAAATTTGGGGAACGGTTACGGATGTTTCTTGGGCCGTTATTTTTCCCCGCAGTGCCGCTTGGGCGAATATGCCAGTGGAAATGATAGCTCCCCGGCATCCAGTGTCGTTGTATGCTGCTTTTCTCGAGGGACTTGTTCTATTGCTGTACACGCAGCTTCGTTTTTGGAAAAAAAGGCCGTTGCCGGTTGGCTGTATTGCAGGGGAGTTTTTAGCGGCCTATGCCGTTTTGCGCATCGTGGATGAGTTTTTCCGCGAACCCGATGCATCCCTCTTATTGGGGATGAGCCGCGGACAGTTTTATTCCTTGTTTTTACTGATTGCGGGAGTGGGTATTGTTATCTATTCCCGTTTAAAAAGAAAATCAGCGATATAACAGAACGGGTATATGGCATGCGCGAATTAGGTCCATGGAATGGCTGCCCACGAAAAAATCTCTTATGCGGCTATGGCCATGAGCCCCTAAGACTAAAAGACTAATGCCTTCTTTTTGAGCATAACTCGGAACAACGTCTTCAATTTTACCGTCCAAAATTTTATGTATAGGCTGAACGCCGGCATCATGAGCGACAGCGACAGCTTGATGGATGAGCACATTTGCCTTATCCCTAACAACGCTATCATCTAATACCGTTACAATATGCATTTCTAAATCTTTAAAAAACGGATGTGAGACAAGGTGCTCAACGGCCTTAGCGCAAGTAAAGCTGCCGTCATAGGAAATCAATATTTTTTTCGGTTCGATAAATTTTGAAGCGGTTAATAAACAGGGTTTTTTGGTAATACGGATTAGTTTCTCCATTGTTCCCCCTAAGTGACCTGCTGCAAGGTTTGCATTTTCACCTCTTTTTCCCAGAACAACATACTCCGCATCGTGCTCGATGGATTGTATCACGTCTACTATGTGGCCTGTTTTGTGAATAAATTCCCATTTGCCCTGGAACCCCTTCTCTCTAAGAAGTTCGCCAACTCTATTTTTTATCGACTCGCTTTTAAGGGCTTCCATTTCTTGGTATTGCGAAAAGAAAGCTTGGTAAGATTCTGAAGCAATCCCGGTTCTGGTAAGGGGGATCATGGAAAGTTCAAACTGTTCGCTGCTGGAAACGTATAGGCAGTCTATGTCTTTGCGACAATGATTAGCTAACCAACAAGCATATTCAAGTGAAACTTCCGAGTAATGAGAG
The DNA here is from genome assembly GCA_001872735.1 of Verrucomicrobia bacterium CG1_02_43_26. Classification (NCBI taxonomy): domain Bacteria; kingdom Pseudomonadati; phylum Verrucomicrobiota; species Verrucomicrobia bacterium CG1_02_43_26. The sequence continues at coordinate 119,778 of MNWT01000006.1, forward strand.
CCATCGGTGCAAAATAGAATTTTGTTCATGTATGTAGGGGTAAAATCTGATTATGCGATAACTGTGCCGTCCGGAACAATACCATTTTTTGTAACAATGAGAACGCCATCGCGTACGTAAACAGCACCCTCTTCGTAATGATCGGGCTTTCCTTTTGGAGAAAGGACGACATTATTTCCGATGCGCGCGTTTTTATCTATAATTGCGTTTGAAATACGACAATTTTCTCCAATGCCGACTTCAGGGATTCTGCCGTTTTTTGAAATTGGTTTTTCGTCGAGCGTTTTTAAGTCATCTCCGCCCATCATGTATACATTTTCAAGGACAGACCCATCGCGGATGATCGAGCGCACGCTAATCACGCAACGGTTTAATGTCGCTTTTGATATAATGCAGCCTTCCGCTATAATGGAATGGTTTATGTGGGCGTTATTAATCTTCGATGCCGGGAGATATCGCGCATGCGTGTAAATCACATTATCAGAGTCGTAGAAATTAAATTTAGGCAGCGTATCCGTTAGCATCAAATTAGCATTGAAGAAGGCATCAATTGTTCCGATATCCTCCCAGTAACCCTCAAAAATGTAACTGACCATTTTTGATTTTCCGATCATGCTGGGAATGATCTCTTTACCAAAGTCTGCTAAATCCGATTCAAGCGCTTTTTTTAGCGTGGAAGCGTTAAAGACGTAAATCCCCATCGATGCCAGGCAGTATTCTCCTTGTCCTAAAGTAGATGGGGAAGACAGACTTTGCTTGATATGATCGTTGATGACAAGGTCATCCGTTTGTTGTTTGCTTTGTGGTTTTTCAATAAACTCAGAAATCGAAAAATCGTTTCTTATCTTCATAATCCCAAACGAGTGAGCTTGCTCTTTCGGAACCAACGTAGTGGAAATGGTTACTTCGGCTTCAGACTGGCGGTGCTTTTCTACGATTGATCTTAAATCCATGCGGTACAATTGATCACCGGATAAAATGACAAACAAATCGTCATCATTAGCCCGAAAGTGCTTCATGTTTTGGCGTACGGCATCCGCGGTGCCTTGATACCAGTTAGAGCTCATTTCCGTTTGCTCTGCCGATAAAATGTCAACAAAGCCTCCGCCAAAGGGATCAAATTTATAAGAATCTTGAACATGCCTGTGCATAGATGCGGTATTGAACTGGCTCAACAAATAAATGCGATTGTAGCCGGAGTTAAGGCAATTACTGATGGAAATATCCACAAGCCGATACTTCCCTGCTAACGGTACCGCCGGTTTGCATCGGAGTTTCGTTAAGGGGTAAAGCCGCGAGCCACGCCCACCGCCCATAATAACGCATATGATCTTATTTCTCATGGTTGTCTATTTGAAGGTAACAAAATTATGTTTGATTATAAAACGAATTCAAGCAAGTATGCCATAGAAAATATTTGATTTCATGTGCGGTATTATTGGCTATATTGGAGATAAAGACGCAGCCCCTGTTGTCGTTGATGGGTTAAAACGTTTAGAATACCGGGGTTATGACTCCGCAGGGCTTGCCGTGATTAATGGTGGTGATAAAATCAAATTGATCAAGCGCAAAGGGCGAGTGGCTGTCGTTGCAAAAGAAGTTGCCGAAAAACATTTGTCTGGCCATATCGGTTTAGGCCATACGCGTTGGGCGACCCATGGTAAAGTGGATGATTTAAACGCACACCCGCATTTAAGTTCGGATGGGCTTTTCGCGCTTGTTCACAACGGGGTTATCGAGAACTATCACAGCATAAAAGAGTTTTTATTGGGAAAGGGCTATACGTTTAAGTCCGAGACGGACTCCGAAGTCCTCGTTAATTTAATTGCCTACCATTATCATAAAGAACCCAAAGATAATGGCCGAAATAGGTTTATGGAGAGTGTTCGTAAAAGCTTGGCGCATATAGAAGGAACTTATGGGATTGCGGTCATATGCGAAGAGCACCCCAATGAAATGGTCGGAGCGCGTAAGGGATCTCCTTTAGTTCTCGGCATTGGCCACGATGAAAATTTGATTGCCAGTGATGTGGCGGCCTTTGTTCGTTTAACTAAAAATGTTATTTATTTAAATGACGGCGAAGTTGCCCATCTCACTAAAAATAAATTTACCATTTCTACGATCGGAGATGAACGCGTAGAAGCGATTATTCACCAAGTAGACTGGAAAATCGAAGATTCTAGTTTGGGTAAGTATAAGCACTTCATGGAAAAGGAGATCTTCGAGCAGCCAACTGCCTTAGAAAATGCAATGCGGGGGCGCTTTTCTGATGACAACAGTACGGCTCACTTCGGCGGTTTAAACACATCGCCTGCTGAACTCCGTCAAATCGATCGTATTCTCTTTTGTGCTTGTGGAACCGCTTGGCACGCTTGTTTAGTTGCGGAATATTTGATTGAAAAATTTGCCCGTATTCCGGTGGAAGTAGAGTATGCCTCTGAGTTTCGCTATAGGAATTCCCCTATGGAAAAAAATACTTTGGTATTCGTTGTCAGCCAATCTGGCGAAACCATAGATACGTTGGCCGCTTTGAGGGAGTCACGCCGAAGGGGATACCGAACACTCGCCATTTCAAATGTGGTAGGGTCAACTATTGCTCGGGAGTCAGACGGCGGTATCTACCAACATGCCGGTCCTGAAATCGGTGTTGCTTCGACAAAAGCGTTTACCTCGCAATTGCTCATAGTTGCTATGCTCGCTCTTTATTTTGGCCGCATGCGAGATATGGGGTACGAGGCTGGCATACAATATGTTGAAGCCTTAAAACAAGTTCCCAAATTGGTAGAGCAGGTCTTAGCACAAAAAGACCACATTCATGCGATTGCAAAAAAATATGCCGGAATGAACGACAGTCTTTTTCTTGGTAGGCAATTAATGTTTCCCATTGCTTTAGAGGGCGCCCTTAAATTAAAAGAAATATCTTATATTCATGCGGAGGGCTATCCGGCTGCAGAGCTCAAGCACGGACCCATTGCCTTAATATGCCCAGAATGCCCAAGTGTTTTTTTAGCCCCTCAAAGCGAGGTATTCCAGAAGACTCTGTCGAATATCCAGGAAGTAAAAGCCCGTAAAGGCAAAATCATAGCCATAGCCTCAGAGGGGAGTAATTTTCCTAAGGACTTAGTAGACGACCTCATCCTCGTCCCCCAAGCCCATGAAGCTATACAGCCCATTTTAGCCAGTATTCCCGTGCAACTCCTTTCATATTATATAGCTCTAGAAAGAGGATGCGATGTCGATAAGCCTAGAAATTTGGCGAAATCAGTGACGGTGGAGTGAGGTTTTTTAATTACAAATTCTCTGAATAGCTTCCACAACCTTGGTACAAAAGCTTAATCAGCTTATGAAGCTTACTTCCGTGATATAAATCAATTAGCTTTGATTTGAGGTTTGGTTTGGCGAATTTGTACTGAAAAGGTTTTTCGCTTGTTGATTTTTTGTTTAAGACAACTTCAAAAGAAATAGGTGCTCCAAATCTTTTACCGCGCAGGTATTGTCCATTAAAATAATTTATTAGCTCATGATTTTCAGTCCACCCGAATTCATTGAATTTTTTTAGCCACCAAGCTTTGGGGTGCACTGTTTGGTGTAGATTAATGCCGTTTTTCATGTCATCGCATGTCGTGACTGAAAGAATTAAAAGAGCATGGTCAGACGTGTGATCGCTAATGTTTCGAAATAAACCACAGAGGTCTTCTTCTTTAATATGCTCTAGTACTTCAAATGATGTAATGATGTCAAACTTTTTGATTTCATCGTCATTCTGTATCCGAAATTTTTTAGTGATATCTGCAGTGAAAAGACATTTGTCTTTCAATCTTGCCCATTCTGCTCGGTTTCGTTTCTTTGAAAAATCACTCCCCTCAATACCGACGGCATTAAATCCAAAGTCATACATGTCAGAGATATAACCACCTCCAGCACAACCGAGATCTAGTATAGATGAAAAATCATTTTCTTTCATCAGAAATACAAGCTTCTGCTGGAAACGTAACTGTCTTGTTGAATCTCGTCTTGTTCCCCAAGGCACTATATGATCTGGCGAATCCCAAGCAACTTCGTGTTCTGTAATGATTTTCATAGCAACAATTTTCTTAACTCACGATTTATCATACTTTACGGCTTTCGATATGCAATAAAAAATCGCCCCATAAGTGCCTGAGGCGATTTTTCTAAAGATAGAGTTGTTAAGCCTAAGAAATCTCCTAACAAACCTTCTCTGGTGAGCCATTTAATGCTTCTTTAAGCGGAGTGTAAGGCAAATTAAATGCTTCTGCGACTGCTTTATGGGTGATTCGGCCAAAGGCAATATTCACGCCTTTACTGAGTTCTGGATCTTCCTTTAGGAGCGGAATACCACCATTGGCAATTTTGCTGATATATGACAATGTCACATTTGTCAGCGCAATCGTTGAGGTTATTGGCACAGAGCCCGGCATGTTGGTCACGCAGTAATGAATGACTCCTTCTTCGATAAATACTGGCTTATCGTGCGAAGTCGGGCGTGAGGTTTCGAGCGATCCGCCTTGGTCGATACAGACATCTATAATGACACTGCCTTTTTTCATCGTACGCAACATCTCGCGTGTAATCAATTTAGGTGCTTTTGCTCCTGGGATCAGTACGCCGCTCACGACCAAATCCGCGTTTTGGATAAGTTCCCGAATGTTGTGTGGGTTTGATGCCATGGTGATCACATTGGCTGGCATAATGTCACTTAGGTAACGCAGGCGCTCCATCGAAATATCAAGTAAGTAAACTTTTGCACCTAGGCCAGCTGCCATTTTCGCGGCGTTTACACCGACAGCGCCCGCTCCTAGCACAACAACTGTGCCGGGCTCGACTCCAGGAATTCCGCCCAAAAGGAGTCCCCTGCCCTTATTTTCTTTGTGGAGATAAAGTGCTCCGCTTTGTACGGCAAGGCGACCGGCTACTTCACTCATCGGAGTCAATATTGGCAAGCTGCCATTGGCTTTTTCAATGGTTTCATACGCAATTGCAATGCTGTTGCTGTTCTGTATACCACGGGTCAACTCCTCTGAAGAAGCGAAGTGGAAGAAGGTGAAAACAAGCTGACCATCTCTTATTTGAGCATATTCCTCGGGTAGTGGTTCTTTAACTTTTACGATCATCTCAGCCCGGGCAAAAATTTCTTCAGCCGTTTTTGTGATTTCAGCCCCGGCTTTCTGATACGCATTATCGGAGAAGCCACTTGCTTCGCCTGCGGATTTTTCTATTAAAATGTGGTGTCCTTGCTCAACCAGCTTTTCTACGCCGGCAGGCACTAAAGCAACTCTATTTTCCAGGGTCTTTATCTCTTTTGGTACTCCGATGATCATACGTTTTTTAATGTTAGTTTGTTCGTACAAAAAAAACAGGCGTACACCTGTTTAAGTATTTAAATATTTATTCTCGAATGTTACCCAAAGTAAAGCGAAAAACGGGGCATCACGTACTTTCATAAGTAGAGGTAATGACCCAGTTTAGATAACCCGATGAGACTTTATCGACCTCAATAACAATCCACTCAGGAGTATCGTAAGGATGGAGCGATTTTACAAATGCCTCTACCTCAGTAGCTTTCTCGGTGGGGAATTTAAGCATAATGCGATATTCTTCTGCTGAATTAACTTTTCCTTCCCATCTAAAAATAGAGGTAATTGGGCCGTCTATTTGTACGCAAGCCACCAGGTTTTGATCAATTAGCTGCCGCGCAATAGCCTCGGCATCCTCTTTTCTCTCGGTTGTTGTAAGGGCTATGCATAAGGTTGACACGGCAACAGGTAGTCGGCTTGATTTTGTCATAAAGATTCCCTTAATTTTAAGCTTGTTTCGGGTGTCCAATCGATTGTATAATATCCAGTTACAATTAAATCAACAGAGGAATTGGTTTTGAGAAAAGATTATTTAGAACAAGCAAGTAAAATTATTAAAGATCCACGCGTGCTTATCAACGTGGTATCACGCCGCGTCAAGCAATTGAAATTTGGAATGAGGCCTTTGGTGGAGTCACTCGAAAAGCTTGATCCAGAAGATATTGCATTGCGAGAAATTATCGAGGGCAAGCTTTCCTACGAATTCTGGAAGGCACCTGCGCAATAAGGGTAGTCTCCAGGGGTGGCCAAAGAAAAAAAAAGTAAAGGCGCTTTTCAAGAGCTTCGTAATAAAAAAGCCTTCCATAATTATATTATTGAAGACAAGTACGAAGCGGGCATCGTCCTTACGGGCACAGAGGTAAAATCTATTCGTGCGGGTAAGGCTCAGATCACAGAAGCTTTTGTGCGCGTGGAAAATGGGGACGCTATCCTTTACCACGCGCATATTGATGAATACAAGTTCGGAAACGTGAATAATCACAATCCCTTAAGGCCACGCAAGCTTTTACTCCACAAAGCGCAAATCAATAAGCTGCAGTCTGCTATAGATGCCGGGGGCTGTACAGTTGTCCCCTTAAGGCTCTATTTCAAAGGGGCTTTGGTAAAAGTCGAAATCGCTGTTGGCAAGGGTAAGAAACTTCATGATAAACGCGATTCTATAAAGAAAAAAGAGGCTTCGCGTGAAGCCGAACGCGCAATGAAGTTTCGTAGAAAATAGGATTATTTTGATGCTCCACATCATCCTTTATCAACCACAGATACCTCAAAATACAGGCAATATCGGCAGGTTGTGTGCTATTACAAACGCACGGCTTCACCTCATCCACCCGCTCGGATTTAGTATCTCTGATCGCCATCTCAAGCGTAGTGGTATGGATTATTGGTATGATCTGGACCTCTATGAACACGAAAACTGGGAAGCTTTTTTAAAGAGTTCGTCTCGCCCGGAGCGTATCTGGCTTTTCACGACAAAGTCCGAACGTTCTTTTTGGGATGCTTCGTTTCGGGATAATGATGGCCTTTTGTTTGGCAACGAAGGTTCTGGAGCCCCAGAGGCAGTGCACACTTGTTCGAATATCCATGCGCGCATAAAAATCCCGCACATGAATGCTTCTTTGCGCTCCCTTAATCTCTCCACCAGCGCCGGTATAGCGACATACGAAGCCCTACGCCAGATTCAACTTCCAGCGTAACTCACTTTTGTGTTCCTGTAATTTTGTGTTGCTGTGCTAGTTTTGCGAAACTGCGTGTTTCTTTTCGTTTAATTTTTCCAGATAAAGCCGTGTCTTTTCCATATTATCTTTTCTTTCATCCCTTAACTCCAAGGCTTTTTTCAACCGGCTGTCTATGCGGTCCGCCTTTTTGTTTTTCTTAACTTCATCTGTGAATGCCAATTGATGTCTCTTTTCAATTTGTTTGATCGAGCTCAAGGCGCTCAAACGTGCATTTTCCTGTAGATACTGTTCTTTATTGGAAAGTTGTTTTGATGTAGACGTGTTTGTCTTGTTATAACGGTCTATCAACCCAACATATCGATTATACTCTTGGTCGTTTAGCTTTGATTGAGCATTACTAGCTGGCTTCAGTGTTGTGGCATCTGCGTATAATGTTACCAATCCCACGCCCGAAAATGAACATGCCAATATATACACAAGTACAAATGGCATTCTTCTTATTAACGCGCTCATACCTAAATGTACCCCCATTTTGGCATGAAATCAAATTAGAGTGTAAAATATCTCTAATTATTGACAGTGTACTTGGTTATTGCTTTAAAAATGATTAAAGTTTATGAAAAACGTCGATATAGGATCGGGGTGTCAGGGATATGTTAAATACGCCTCCGCCGGCTTTATTTTTAATGAATTCAATGCTTGCGGTGGCCACCACAATCGCTTTCCCGGAATACAATAGGTAGATTTTCCTGGGGCTCCCTTCTGTAATAAATATGGAGTTACGTTCGTACTCGATGGAAAGTTCGGGTTGCGTCTGCTTTTTGCCAGCAGCATACAGGACGTTTACTGTGGTATTAAGGGTTATTTTGTAGCCTTTTACAGACGTTTCCAAATCCAGCACCGCTTCTACAGGCTTATAGTTGCCTTTTGTATCAGGTGAGAACGTAATATCATGTTGCGTGCCGTTTGCTAATTTAACGCTGATATCTATCGATCCTGGCTTCACGTTTTCCAGACCGCGAACTTTTCTGGATATAAAATTAAATGTAAAAAGGTACTTCTCTCCTTTGGGCTGTGTTGCCTCAACAATGGGTGAAGGGGGAGTAGTCGGTGTTTTTGCGGAAACACTGTTAGATGAGTCTGTCGCAGAGGTGAGTGGAACGAACAGTCCACATAGCACGCTGCTAAACATCAAAACATTCCAGCATTTTTGGTAAATTCTCTGCATAGGGATGTTTCAAATATGCATTCGGTTTATTAAAAAAGCAAAATCAATCGCCTCTATTTTTTAACGCATAGATTAACTTTACTCTTCAATTACCCAGGTATAGCGGTCGCTTTCCGTCTTTATAAATTGGCCGGTACTCAAATTGCCGTCATCGATATCAGCATCAATTTCTTTCATTTGTGCGTCATCTCGATTGGGTGTCTTAACACTAAGGCCGGCTGTTACTCCAAAGGCGCCGTTTTCCCAATCCCATGTTCCGTCGATTGCACATTTGTCCGAGAAATTAAATCCTTTTGGCAGATAGTTGGCCATGCCTGCCGGTGTTTGTCCTCGGCTCACATCAGCAGGATGCTCTCCATTTTCAAGCGCGTAAATTTGGAATGCATTACTGACCAAGCGCAAATCATTCATGAAGCGCTTGTTTTGGGACGTTTCGCGCAGTTTCTTGAAGGTCGGAATTGCAATGGAGGCCATAACGCCTATAATCACAACAACCAACATTATCTCTAGCAAGGTAAACCCCCTTCTAGATCTTATTCGGCGATTCATGTTTGTATTATAGAATATTAGGGTATTATACTCCCTATACACAACTTACTACGGCTTTTTTCATTTTACAACCTTTTCTGTAAGAATCTAACTATGAGGGTCTAATGCGCTTCTTAAGGCATCGCCTATATAGTTTAATGAAAATAGGGTAATCGAAAAAAATAGGCTTGGGAAGATCAGCAGCCAGGGTTGTGTTTGCATGGCATTGGCTCCTTCTTTAATCAAATCACCCCAGGATGTCATCGGGGCTTGTATGCCTAGCCCTAGGAAGCTGATGAAGGATTCCATCAACATGACATTTGGAATCGTCAATGTAATGCAGATAATAATAGGGGTCATCGCATTCGGAATCATATGTTTCCATATGATCTTGAGGGGCTTTTGCCCCAATATTTGAGAGGCTTCTACAAAACTTTGTTGTCTTAAGTTCAGTACCTGACCTCGCACGATGCGGGACATCGTTAGCCATTCCACTGCTCCAATAGCGCATAATAAGGGGAATAGGCCTCGGCCTAAAAAAACCATCAGTAAAATGACAAAAACGGTATAGGGTAGAGAGTAAATAATTTCAACAATTCGCATTAACAGTCGATCAATCCTGCCCCCTGCCCAGCCCGAGATCGCGCCATAAGTCACGCCTATTGTTAACGAAACAAAGGTAGCGGAAATGCCCACTAAAAAGGAAATTCTCCCGCCGTATAGAATTCTGGCAAACAAATCTCGGCCTAAAATATCAGTCCCTAGCCAGTGTTCCGCAGAGGGGCCTTCTCCTGCAATGGCTAGATTTTGCTGATCATAGGTATGATGCGTGAAAAAAGGTGCCAAAAAACATAAACCTCCAATAATGACTAGGCAACACACACCAAATACGCCCATCTTGTGCTCGAGAAATTTCCTGGTCACACTTTGGTTTATGTCGCCTATGCTGCTATTATTTGGCGGACTCATGAAAACGATTGCTTTGGGTTTAATAGCACCAATACGATATCTGTTAACAGGTTAAACACAACAATCAGGGCAGCAAAGCAGATCACGGTTCCTAGCACGAGAGTATAGTCTCGGTTAAACGCAGCCATGACAAAAAAACGGCCTATGCCGGGTATGTGAAAGATCGTTTCCACAACAAATGATCCGCTTATCACGCCTGCTAGTGCGGGTCCTAGATAAGATATTACGGGGTTGAGTCCATTGCGTAAGGCGTGCGCCAGAACAACTCTTTTCTCTGAAAGGCCTTTGGCGCGAGCCGTTCTAATAAAACCTTGGTTCATGACTTCCAGCATGCTTCCGCGCGTCAGTCGTGATATATAAGCTAGGTAAAACATCCCTAATGTTATGACGGGAAAAATCTTATCCGGAAAAGTATCCCAGCCCGATGCATTTACCCAACCCAATGTCAGGCCGAAGATTAAAATAAATAGGGGCCCAATCACAAAATTAGGTAAGCAAATACCGGCAAGGGATGCCCCCATTAACGTATAGTCTCTAGTCGAATTAGGCTTTAAGGACGATATCACGCCGACAAATACCCCGCCCACAACTGCAAATACAATAGAATAAAAGCCAAGTTCAAAGGATACCGGTAATTTGTCCAAAATCAATTCATTCACCGTCCAGCCGGGATACTTGAATGAAGGGCCCAAATCCCAGTGAAAGACAACGTTATCGAGGTAACGGAAATACTGAGTGTACAAGGGCTCGCTTAACCCATAAAATGTTTCCAAGGCAGCTTGCGTTTCGGGAGGAAGGCTTTTTTCTTCATCAAAGGGCCCTCCTGGCGCTACTCTTACCATGATAAACGATAAGGTGACTACTATCCATAACAATGGAATCGCCTCAAAAAAGCGTCTTGCGACATATGTTAGCACTCTGTACTAAATATTTGATTTATCCAAATTCTCTAGCGCTTCCTCTAAAGTATCAAAAATAGGAAAAATACTGGTAAAGCCTGATATATCAAACACTTGCTTCACGTTTGGGTTAAGCATGCAAAGACCAATCTTACCATTGTTTAACTTCAACGTTTTAGCTGTTGTTAATAATACTCTTAAACCAGCACTGCTAATGTAGTCTAGCCCGGCACACTGAACAATGATTTTTAAATCAGGTTTCTGTGTCAGGGTTTGAAAAACGGCCTCCAGCTCAGACGCTGTATTAGCATCTAATCGCCCAATAAGACTTATTATTTCATAGCCGTTTTGTTGCTCTTGATTAATTTCCACAATAATGTCCTCTTTTTAGTTTAGTTGGGTCAGATGATTACTTACTTATGATAAGGCTACTTCTTTTCATCTTTCAAGTTAAAATTGTTTTTAAGGGGGAGCCTATCCTTAAGGCTTACGGCTCAAAGTGATCGTAATTGCGTTGCGGCTGGGTTGGCTTTTTCTTGTATCGATTACGTAAGGATGAGCGTTTAACAGGCTTTTTCTCCTCAACTGGTTCTATAATAGGTGCAATAGGCGGCATAGGCGCTTCTTCTATCACTTTGGCTTCTGGCTTAGGTCTACGAGGGGCTTGTTTTTTCTTTGGCCTTTCTGCTAAACTTTCCTTTTGTGGCGGTCTCTTTTGCCTGGAGGGCCTTGGAGTCATCGATTCTTTACCAGATTCTTTTTTTCGTATTGGAGATTTTTTTGCCTGTGGTGTCGGAATCAATGTTTCGTGTTGTGGAATATTATCTTCCGGGGGCAATTGAATATTGCTGTACTCATTGATTCTGTTTTCCATCTTGGGCAAACTCTCGAGTTCTTCAGTCGCTTGAGGTCGAATCTCCATATGCGTGATAACGTTTCCTTCTCCATAGCGAATAAGGCGTTCAACAGCATCGGCTACGAGCTCAGGATTTATAATGCTCTGAGGGGAGTTATACGGATTAATGGGTTTTGAGGATTTAACTAAATTTCTATAAGGGTAAAGGGTGGTTACTTTAATACCGGTGTTGCGTGTTTCGTCAAACAGGGTCTCTGAAAAGGCTTTTAATCCACTGGAACAGGCCATGCTCGTGGGGTCTTGCTCAGGCCAACATAGGTTAATGATATAGCCTCGTTGCTGTTTAAGCGAGGATAGAGCCAGCTTTACGACGAGCATGGGGGCTAGTAATTGTGTATGGACGTGTTTAACCAGATGCTCAGGGGAATCTTCACTGTCAGCTTTAGATTCAGGTGTTTGCGCAGCATGGATAAACGTATGGATCGCTTGCCCTGCGTTTAAAATTTCAAGTGTAGCGCTTTCTATTGCTTTGGGGTCAGTCAAATCCACTTGTTTGGGGATAAAATCTTTATGCGAGAATCCCAATGATTGTGAGGATCCGGAAAAAGCGTATACGCGAAAGCCCAGCATGATCAGTTTTCGGCCAATGCTTTGTCCTATAATATTATCTGCGCCGGTTATTAATGCGACATCCATATATGTTCTTTAACTCTAATTTAGGACGACAGTGTAGGGGGAATATCTTTAAAATGCAAGGGGCGATCTTGTTTCGGTTCTTTATCTTGCTTTTATTTTCAGTGTTTGCAATTTTATCATATAGTGTCTTAAGATACTGTTTTACCCAAAACCACTTTACCCAAAATTATTTATGCCTGCTGCTAAATCTAAAATGAGACCTCTTGGTTGCTTCATATCCTTTATCGGCGCAATTTTATTGCTGTTGGTTATTCTGCTCTCCATTGCTATATGGGGAAGCGATCGCATCGCTGTCAAGGTGGCTCAATATGTGGTCGAAGAGAAAACGGATTTCACGATCACGTTTGAGAAATCCTACATCAGTGTCTTTTCCGGTGAGGCTCGTTTTAACGGTATCCAAATCACTAATCCTCCTAGTTATCCCGAGTCCGGCTTCCTAACCGTAAAAGAAATCGCGGCTAGCGTAGCGCCTATGTCTCTTTTTGGAGATGAGCTTTATGCCCGAGAAATTATAGTCGATGTTGAAAATGTCACTTGGGTTCGTACGGCTTCAGACACGAATAACATCTCCGAATTTGCGGATGGCTTTAAGGGCGAAGAAAAAGAAGAGGCTGCGGAAAAGCCTGCTGCTCCTAAAAAGGAGAAAAAGGAAGCTAAATATCTTATTAAAAGCTTGAAGATACGTTTGGGGACGGTTCGTGTTGCAGATTACTCTAAGGGTGGTTCGACTCCCGATATTAAGGAAATTAACGTAAATTATTCGCGTGAATTCCAGGATGTCCGTTCCGAGAAGGATGTTCGAGATGCTTTGTTGGCCGATTTCACCAAAATTGGGGTCGGTTTCCTTATCCAATCTACGATGCAGGACCTTATCACCGCTCCTTTGGATATTTTAACAAATCCTCAAGAAATTCCTGAAAAAATCATGAATCTGGGTAAGGGTGTGGGTGAAACCGGCAAGGATGTCGGCGAATCCATCGGCCAAGGATTTCAGAGTCTATTTGGGGGCTTGAAAGAGTCTGATGAATAGTATACGATTGATTACTTGAATTTTAAGAAGTAATCATGAGCGAAAATAACCCAAATGCGGAAACAACGGAATCTTCCTTCGAGGAAAACGATATGAGCCAAGTGGCAGGTTTGCTAAAGCGTATCGATGCCCTACAGGAGGAAGCTAATAATAATAAAGAGCATTACATGCGCGCGATGGCTGATTTGGAAAACTATCGCCGTCGTGTTGTTCGAGAGAAAAATGATCTGCGTATCTCTGCGATCTCAGGGCTTATTGAGGAACTATTACCTGTTGTGGATAATCTTCAACTAGGACTCAAGTCTGCTAATGAGCACCACGAAAGTAGCGATGTCATTAATGGCTTTCAAATGGTTCTGGATCGTATGCTTTCTGTTTTAAAAAATCAGGGTGTCGAGATGCTCAATCCCTTGAATGAAGCATTTAATCCGCATGCTCACGAATGTATCGCTCATATGCCGCACGCAACCCTTCCGGAGGGGCATGTGTCAGAGGTCGTGCGTATCGGGTACAGGTTTAATGAAAGGCTTATTCGGCCCGCAAGCGTTGTCGTCTCTAACGGTAAAGCTCCAGAGGCTCCCAAATCCTAACACATGGCAACCATGACTGAAGAAGATTACTACGGATTGCTAGGTGTTTCTCGAGACGCAACAGCTGAGGATATTAAAAAGGCTTATCGCAAAATGGCTGTAAAATACCACCCGGATAAAAATCCTGGGAATGCTGAGGCAGAGGAAAAATTTAAAGAGGTTTCCCACGCTTATGAGATCTTAAAGGATCCTAAAAAGCGCGAGGCTTACGATCGCTATGGTGCTGCGGCCTTTCAGCAAGGAGGCCCAGGTGCCGGAGGTGGTGGCTTCGGTGGGGGTGGTTTCCATGATCCGTTTGATGTCTTTCGTGAGGTCTTTAGCGGGGGTGCCGGTGGTGGCATTTTTGAGGAATTTTTCGGCGGTGGGGGCGGTGGCGCTCGTGCTCAGCAAAACCATGGCGCGGATCTTCGGTATGATCTTGAAATTACGCTCGAAGAGGCGGCTTTTGGAACAGAAAAAGAAATTCGATATCGTCATGCGGCAGCTTGTAAGCCATGCCATGGTTCCGGTGCGGAGCCTGGCTCTAAGAAGGTTACTTGTGGTACTTGTAAGGGGGCGGGGCAAGTCATCTCGTCACGTGGTTTCTTTACGGTAAAGCAGGTATGCCCTACTTGTCAAGGTGCCGGCAAAACATTTGAAAAACCTTGCCGTGCTTGTAGTGGCGAGGGGCGAACAATTGAAACAAATACGCTAAAGTTACGCATTCCTCCTGGAGTAGATACGGGCTCTAAGCTTCGTTCCGGAGGTAATGGCGAAGCCGGGTTACAGGGTGGCCAATCAGGGGACTTATATATCATTATTCATGTTCAGGAGCACGATTTCTTTGAGCGCGAGGGCGATGATCTATCCTGCACCGTAGGGGTTCCTTTTTCATTAGCTGCCCTGGGGGGTACCATTCACGTCAAAACACTCAAGGATCAAGTGGCTTTGAAAATTCCGGCAGGTACGCAAACCGGTACTGTCCTTCGTTTAAAGGGGCATGGTATGCCTAGTATTCGTGGTAAATATCATGGAGATATGTACGTCCGTGTTCAGGTAAAGGTGCCCAAGAAGTTAACGTCAAAACAACGCGCGCTTCTCGAGGAGTTTGCTGTTGCTTGTGGCGAAGCGGGTCAGGATGATGATAAGGAAACTTTTTTCCAAAAAACAAAGCGTTTTTTTGAATAACATTGTATGAAAACACAAGCGAGCACACTTAATAATCCCAAACTGCTCTCAATGGATGAGGCGCTAAAGCTTCGCCAAGCATTGCGAGCTTTGGGTAAAAAAGTGGTTATCACAAATGGTTGCTTCGATCTCATGCACGTGGGGCACTTAACTTACTTGGCCGAAGCCGCCGCTTTGGGTGATGTTTTCTGGGTTCTGTTGAATGGAGATCAAAGTGTCCGTGCGCTCAAAGGCGATTCTCGACCTATTTTATCGGAAGCTGAGCGCGCCTACGCCTTAGCTGCTTTGTCTGCGGTAGATGGTGTCATTGTTTTTAATACTAAGCGTTTAGATAACGAAATTAAATTACTCGAGCCGGATGTTTACGTTAAAGCAGGAGACTACACAATCGAGACTCTCGATGCTGCCGAGCGTACAGCTCTAGAAAGCGTAGGTTCCAAGGTTTGTTTCATGCCTTTTGTGCCTGGTTATAGTACGACTAATTTAATTAAAAAAATCGCTGCTCTGGAAAAGATGTAATGCGAGTTGCTCTCCTCGGTTCCGGTTACGGCTCAAATGCCGAAGCGCTCTTAAGGGCTGGCCAACGTGGGGCGCTTAATTCTGCCGAAATAGTCGGCATTATCTCGGATAATTCTACTGCTCGCATCTTAGAGCTCGGTAACTCGTTTAACATTCCCGCATTATACCTTGATCCTGGCCATTTTCGCACAAAATTAACGCCTGAGGCTGAGCAGGTATATATATCAACACTGAACACCTGGGGGGTAGATTTAGTTGTCTTGGCTGGCTTTATGCGGGTGTTAGAAGCACATTTTTTGAAGGCATTTGAAGGGAAAATTATAAACCTCCACCCTAGCCTTTTGCCGGCATTTCCGGGGTTAGATGCCATTAAACAAGCTTGGGATTCCAGGGCAAGGGTGACGGGGTGCACCGTACATTGGGTTAATGAGGAGATTGATGGTGGCCAAATTATCGCCCAAACTCCGGTTCCTATTGAGCAGGGTGATACGCTCGAGTCCCTGCGTAATAAGGTGCATGCGGCAGAACACGAGCTGCTTCCTTCTATTATTGCGCTTTTAGCAAAAAATGCTTAGCATCTTCTTCTTATGGTAGAAGTTTATGCTGAAATAGATTCCGTCTACGTAGACGCTTTAGAGGAAATTTTTTTTGAGGAGGATGCTGGCGAATCCCGCTGGGTCATCTCTCAAAAAACTAATAATGATCCTTATGTCCTACAGGGTTTTTTTGATAGTATTGAAGAGGCTCGTCTCGCATGGGGCAAGCTCAATGGCAATTTTGAGCAATTCCCAACGCCTCAATTTCGCCAAATCAAAGATGAAGATTGGCAAAATTCCTACAAAGCTTTTTTAAAACCTTGGCATTGTGGACCCATTCACTGGGTTCCTGTTTGGGAAGAAGGCCATTATAATATACCGGCAAACGAGCACGCTATTTGGATGGACGCGGGTATGGCGTTTGGTACTGGTACGCATGAGACTACCCAGTTGTGCGCTATGCGTTTGGTAGACATTTATCGTAATCAATCAAAGGAGGCGTTGTCACAGCTTTCTCTTGTAGACGCGGGTTGCGGAACCGGTATTTTGGCAATGACGGCTAAGCTCCTGGGTTTTGGCAAGGTTGCGGCATTTGATAACGATATCAAGGCGATCACGGTTGCTCAGGAAAATCTTGAATATAACCACTTAGCTGGCCAATTAGAGCTCTTTCACGCGGATCTCATTTCTGGTTTTGCCGGTCGTAAGGCGGATTTTATCGTGGCAAACATTTTAGCGCATGTTCTTAATGAATATGCGGAAAATTTACTACAAGCGCTTAACCCGAAAGGGGTACTTATTCTCAGTGGCATTCTCACTCGGGAAATTGAATTAGTCCATGCACGGTTTTCGGAAACGGCAAATCGCCTCGGCATTGCTTGTAAACTCGGATCTCGCGAATTAGGCGAATGGTCAGATTTGCTGCTAGAGCTTTCTTAACATTATCGGTGTAACCAATCGTGCACCAGTTGAGCGAATTTAGGTCCAATCCCTTCAACGCTTTTTAGCTCTTCAATTGTTGCTTTCTTTAGGTTCAGTATGTTCTTAAAGTGATTCAATAAAAGTTCTTTTCGCTTCTCTCCTAGTCCTGGAATGTCATCGAGCGCAGATTCTTTTATTTTTTTGCTGCGTAATTCGGCATTAAAGCTGTTGGCAAATCGATGAGACTCGTCACGCAATCGTTGCAATAACTGCAGTGCGGGGTTTGTTAATTCTAAGCGTAGCGGTTCGCGTTCGTCTGGGAAAATAATCGTTTCATGCTTCTTTGCTAGGCCAATGATTGCCGGAGGGGCTTTATCGATCATCATAAACGCTTTTAATGCCGCTCGCACTTGTCCCAGTCCGCCGTCTATTACAACGAGGTCAGGGTATATCGAATCCTCGGGCTGTAGTCTTGAATAACGCCGGGCAACAACTTCTTCCATCGCCCGGTAATCATCATTACCGATAAAGGATCTGATCTTATATCGTCTATACAGCTTTTTGTTCGGCAGGCCTTCCGTGAAATGCACCATTGAAGCTACCACAAACTCCCCCGATATATGTGATATATCAAAGCACTCCATTTCTTTAGGTTTCTTCTCTAGGTGGAGTAATTCGTGAAGAAGCTCCAGGGGCTCGTCCATCGATTTTTCTTCAAATATTTTTTTGGAAAACTTTCTGGAGGGCTGTAATGTCTGATGGATCGCGGCGATCAGGTCGCGTATTTCAGCCGCTTTTTCATATTCTTGTTTTTCGGATGCGACATACATTTTCTCTTTCAGCTCATCTACCGTCTGGCGCATCTTGCCTTCTAAGAACGCGCAGGCTTTGTGCGCCCATATTTGGTATTCTTTAGAGCTCACTTCATTTGCGTGGCCGTAAATTTCACCTCTCGCGTCTCCATATAGTTGATACAGATCTTCGCCTATTTTTTTTGGTTGAGCGTCTCCTAGTAGAATGCCGTACTTTGTTCGCAGTTCATGCAGTGTTTTTCGCAGGGACTGTGAATGTACAAACGGGCCAAAGTAAAGTGATCTGCTATCTGTCCGATTTCTTGTCATACGAAACTGCGGTATGGGCGATTGTATATCTACGCGCACTAAGAGGAATTGTTTGTCGTCGGTAAACGCAGTATTGTACTTTGGTTTCCATTCCTTGATCAGTTTCGCTTCGAGTACCAGGGCTTCGGTTTCTGATTTTACTTCGATGTGCTCTACGTCATGAATTAAGGGCAGCATCGCAGCCACTTTGGGTTGCGTTTCTATGATCCTCGATTTCTGGTTCGGTCTAAAGTAAGAGGATACTCGTTTCTGCAAATCTTTTGCTTTCCCTATGTACAGGACGCATCCCAGCCTGTCTTTCATTAAGTACACTCCGGGTGAATGGGGCAATTTCCTTACCTTTTGTCTCAATGTTTCGGAGTGCCCCATAGCTTATCTTCTCTAATGTGTTGGCTAGCTTATCAGTTCTTTGATTTGTTTTAATCCAATAGACGCTGTCGCACTTGCGCTTTCATCTAGTATTTCTTTCAACATTTCGGCCTTATTTATTTGAAGTTCAAGCACTTTCTCTTCCACGGATTCAGTCACAAGGAGTTTGATACTTGTAACCACGCGTTTCTGGCCTATTCTGTGCGCACGGTCTGTTGCTTGTGCTTCTACTGCGGGGTTCCACCAGGGGTCATAGTGCACTACCATGTTTGCGCCGGTTAAGTTAAGGCCTACGCCCCCTGCTTTTAGCGATATTAAAAATACTGGTATCGTGTCATCAATATTAAATCGGTCACACACGGCTGCTCTGTTTTTTGTTTTTCCGTCTAGGTAGCAGTACTCTACTCCCATTTCTTCAAGTTCTTTTTTGAGTATCTGAAGAACGGATACAAATTGAGAGAACACGAGCATCCTATGTCCACCATCAATCGCTTCTTGCAGAATTTCTTTAAAGGCTTTCAGTTTGGTGGAATCTTCGGAATCCATGCTGTCATCCAATATACGAGGATCCGCGCATATCTGGCGTAATCGTGTCAATTGCGCCAATGCTGCAAATCGTATTTGTCCTTCGGATGCACCGGACATTTCCAGCTCTTGGATTGCTTTTTGGGTCTGCTCTTGCACGCTCTTGTAGAACTTCTCTTGCTTGGCGTCCATCTCGCAATAAAATACTTGCTCGATCTTCTCCGGCAATTCAGGCGCTACTAGCTTTTTACTACGTCTTAAAATATAGCGTGTTACCTGATGTCTCGCCCGTTCATCATACCAAGCTCGATTATCCCGTCGGCAACCTTTAGGTGGCTTGGCTAAATAATCGGGTAGTAAAAACTCAAACAAGGATCGCAGGTCATCCATGCTATTTTCTAGGGGTGTTCCTGTTAATACAAATTTGCCCTTGGATTTTATCCCCATCAACGCCTTTGCGTTCTGCGTTTGTCTGTTTTTGATGTGCTGGGCTTCATCAGCGATCACGGCGTCAAAATCTATTTTATGAAACGTTTCCGCGTCTCTTCTTAATGTTGAGTAAGAGGTGATAATCAAATCATACTCCTCTAATTTGCTTAAACTCTTCTTCCGGCCTATTCCGTGGTGTATATAAACTTTGAGTTCAGGTGTAAACGTGTGAGCTTCTCGTCTCCAGTTCTCGAGCAAGCTCGCAGGGCAAACTACTAGATTTGGTCCGATACGCTCTTTCTTTCGCCAGATGCAATCCAGGAAGGCCAATGCTTGCACGGTTTTACCAAGACCCATCTCGTCTGCTAAAACGCCTGCCAATCCTTGGTTATAGAGGTGCCACATCCATGCCGTTCCGATTTTTTGGTATTCCCGCAGCTTCGCGTTGAGAACTTTGTTAACGGGCGCAGGATGTAGTTTGGAGAAGTCTTTTAAAGCCTCGCTTTTCTTGCGCCATTTTTCCGGTACTTCAAATTTGGATACAAGTCCATCCAATAAATCATGCGCTTCTACTAATTCAGCCGCACTCAGGTTTGTGGCAAATTGCGGAGAAAAGGGTCTGTCAACGTCTTGGCTTAATGCACGCTGCACCGTCCTAAAGCGGTCTATTTTTTTGGGTTCAATTAATACAATGCCACGAGGCGTTTCTAGAAACTGCTCTCCATGGGTCAACGTGTTACGTAACGCCAGATTATCTGCGCCTTTGGCATCCAGTTTTAACTGTATTTTAAACCCATCGTCTTGAGCCGTTGCCTTGCAGGCTATTTTTGCAAAACGTATTTTTTTAGTGCGACGTAAAAAGTTTTTAGAAAACTCAGCTCGGAATCGCTTTTTAAGATCATTCCAGTAGCAGGCCAAAAAGTTCAATGTCTTGCGGCGATCCCTTAGCCACCACATTTTATTAGAAGGTTCAAATTGAAACCCGTTTTGCCTCACCAGTTCATGCGCGCTTTCGTACAAAACGCTTTCTTTGGAGGGTAGGGATATTGCCAAATACTGCATAGAGCCGTCTACTTCCATGGTCGTGCCATAGTCGAAGCGTTTGGGCACGTTTTTAGCGGCCTCTTCGTGCTCTTCGTCATCGTCCGCATCGTCATCTTGAAGGAGTTCGTAGACTTCGGGTATAACGCCGTTCTCCCACTTCAGCGCTTCGCTCATCTGGTCTGGGCGAAAGACTGCGGGTTCGTCTTTTAGTTCATCAAGTAGGGTGCGTAATCTGGCTCTGGTTAATTGTATCAGTCCAAACAATCGTCCGTCGCACCAATCTTCCAAATGTTTGGCGACTTTTAAGTACGCGTCAGATTCAAATCGATACGCTCGCCCACGGTCCAGTTTTTCGGGCGGAAGCGCTTTGTTTTTAATCATGGCATCCACTTTTATCATGATCGAATCATGGGGCGCTGTATGGACAAGGTTTGGTGGCAATAGTACTCTAAATTTAAGGGGCAAGCCTCTCCGCTCAGAGAGTACTAAGGATTGTACCACAGGCAGGTCCCCTTCTTGTATTTCCAGCTGGGGTTGTGGCTGAGGAATAACTGTTTTTTTCTCTTCAAATGCTTTTTTGTCGTCTGCTCTTTGCTTCGCATACAAACAAAGGGCAAGGGCGTGAGGGCATATCAACCCTTCTTTGCCTAAGGAGCAATTACAACTGTTTTCGGGTATCCTTGGGTTGCTTAAGTTTAACTTTGTTTGGAAAGTAACTCCGCCGAGTCGTGTGCTCCCGATTAAATAGGGAGGTTCCCATGAACACGATTTTACTGCGTTAGTTTCTATCAATTGTTTGGCATCGCCAAATGTTGTCCAACCCCCGTAATCTACCAAAAGGTCGCGATTAAAGTCGGGTAAATCCTTCCACGGATCTTCCATAATTTATATAAGTTATTTTATTGAAAAATAAGTAATATCCTATCGGGTTCAAAAAAACAGGATAATTAAGTTATAAAAATAAATTTAATAATTAAATTTATCAACGAAACGCAACGATCGGCCTTAGGGTTTTCTCCAAGGCTAATACCGAAGCTCCATTAATATAGTATATTCTCCCGTACTATTGCAAGGGCAAAAATTGGCTGAACTCGGAAAGTCTCAGGTGCGTGGTCTCGGGGGTCTTTAAAGACCCCTTATTTTGACCTTATCTGCATTCAGTGTTCGCTTACATTCCAATCTCTCGGAGGACGTAGAGTATTTTCGAAAGATCGTCTCCTGCTAACTTATAGGCTGCGGCAAAGGCCTCGTGCGCGTTTTTCTTAAACCAAAGATATTGCTCCAGTATATTTCCCTGTAAACGATCATCATTCTTATGGGCAAGTACAAATGATTTCCAATGCTCCTCATCAGCATCGATTAAACTGTATTGAATACCCTCTGCGATATCTTCCTCCTTCAAGTTATCTAATGCTTTATCCAAATCATCCAATTCTTGCTTAGAAATAGCTTCCTTACATTCCAGTTTTCCGATTAAGGCTTTCGCTAGGCCTTGGGGTGATACTGGCTCAGACTTTAACTGTTCTTCGCCTTCTTCTTTTTTTGCGAGTACCTCGTCTTTGTCGTCCTCAACTTTCGAATTGTTAGATAAATCAACGGCACTTTGCCGAGTTTGAGATGGGGCTTCATTTAATTCGTCACCGTTAATGATTTTTAAAGATGCAACAATTTCGTTATCAGAGAATTGGCCTGAAAGACCACAATAATGTTTCATGAAAATATACTGAAGGTGTATATCGCATAAGAAAACATTCTTATCGGTAAGTAGGTCTGGGGAGGGGGTGTTTTGTGCGAAAATTATGCACTTTTCTCCCACTACTCGCATAGCCTCACTGGGTGGATAGTTTAATTCTTGATCACTATAACCTAGTTGTTCGGCGACAACTTTTGGGCTAATCTGGGGGTGAAACAGAAATAGTTTTCGTAAAAGAGTTTTAAATTCACCATTTCTGCTATTTACGAGATTGACAATGCTTTCTGTCACTTGCTTGTCCGTTTTTTCTCCATCTTTGCTATTTAAAATCTTATTTAGGAATTTATCTTGATTTGCTAAATAATTTAATTCTTCTTGCGAATAAGTATGTCCTTTCTTTTGCTTGCATCTAATGCCTTCGTTGATGAAATGCAGGTCTTTCTTCGCTTCAGAAAATGATTTCTCAAATCGTAATTCTACAGCTTCGGCGTCTTGAGGTTCAGCTGTTTCAACTGCTTGCTTAAGATAGTTTAAAGATTTTTGTCTGTTTTCCCATACCCATTTGCTTGTGCTGCTATAATATGGGTTATTTGCCTTTTCTTTATAATAAAGCCCTAATTTTAAGGCGGCAGCGGAGCATTTGTATTCTGCGGCGATTAAAAGTACTTCGAATTTATCCGTTTTTTTTACCAGATGGTTAAGGAGTTCCTTTTGTGGCACAAAATCTTTTCCAAGAAAGGTTTTTAATCCGTCATAATCTTCCATTTCTATGTAAGTTTCAGCAATTGTTGTCGCTTCTTTCAGAGAGATTTTTCCCTCTTTCTGGGAAAATTTATTAATCGTGGTATCTATTTTTTCATATTTGCCAAAAACATGATCGAGTTCTTTTGCGCTCACTAAACTTGCCTTCCCAGTATGGCTTTTGATAGCAGCTATATAGGCTTTGACGTAATTCTTTTCCGGAGAAGGAGAAGGCTGTATAAGATAATCGTTAATCTGCTTGGACTTTTTCTGGTTCTCATTTTCAAATTTGAAATTCGGGAAAACCTCGCAAAAAAAACTTATTTTTAGTTCCTCAGCTATTTTTGATGTTAAAACCGGTTTTAATCTTAATATATTGATAAAGTCTAGTTGTACTACAATCCGCCGAATCCAGCTCATGTTAGCGTACATTGCTTTATATCCCGTATGCTCATTTTGCTTTTCTTTATTATGCCAGGGTGCAGAAGTAAGATTGTTTTTTAAACTATTCATAGATTTTTTGTTATCTCTTCCCCAGCTCAAACTCGAAGTGCAACAGTATTTTGCCACACTGTTGCACTTCGAGTTTGAGCTCGGCTTTTGTTAAACTTATTTTATTATTAGTAATAATATAGGTATAATTTTTTTTGTCAATTTAATTTTAGTGTTAATTAAGGATTATCTAATTGATTTTTAATGGATCAATATTCTACTAAATTAGGCAGATTCGGCACAAGAAGTCGGCCACAGCACTCTTTTTGTGGAATATTTCTTTTTTCTAGGTTTGCACCGTTTTTCTTGTGCGGGAGTCCATTTTTGAGTCAAGTTTGTTCCAGGTGGAACAAACTTGACCGCTTATAGCGAATCATTTTTCAGAATCTCGATCCGTTATAACTAATTTATAGCGAGTAACGGATTTATTTTATGGCTAATTTAAGCCAATTTTTGGAATGTCTTTTATGTAGAGTTTGTGCATAGATAGCCGGGGGGGCTGGACAGAGCAACTTAATCATTAATCTTAAGTTTCCCCATAAGCGTGCTCACACCACCTTCTTCAATGCATACGGGTACGAGTTCGCCGATCAAGCGGGAGTTGCCTTTGAAGATGGTTTTTCGATACCCGCGGGTTCGTCCTACGTACATATCTTCGCCTTTCTTGGCGGGGCCTTCTACAAGAACTTCCTGGGTCGTGCCGATCAATGTGTTATTCCGTTTCAGAGAGCTGTTCTCCACAATGCGCAGCAGGGTTTGATTGCGTTCTTCTTTTATTTCTTTGGAAATTGGGTCGCCTAGGGGTTCCGCGGCTGTGTTTGGGCGTACGCTGTATTTAAAGATATACGCCATATCGAAGCCAACGGATTCCAATACTTGTCTCGTTAATTCGAAATCTTCTTCTGTCTCGCCGGGAAAACCTACAATAATGTCTGTCGAGAAATACATATCAGGGACGACTGTCCTCAGGGCATCAACGATTTGTAAGTACCTGTCCCTGGTATAGGGGCGGTTCATTGCTCGTAGGATTTTGTCAGAGCCGCTTTGTATCGGTAAGTGTACGTATTCGCACAACTTGGGTACATCGCGGTACGCCTCTACCAAGTCCTGCTTAAAGCCTCTGGGGTGCGGGGAGGTGAAGCGAATGCGTTCTATGCCTTTAACGTCATTTACGCGCTCAATAAGCTGTACAAATGGGCTTTTGCCGTCTTTAAAGGGTATTTCTCGGCGTCCATAACTGGTTACGATTTGGCCCAACAGGGTCACGTCTTTCGTTCCGTTGGCGGCGAGTTCCTCGACTTCTTCAACAATATCTTCTATCGGGCGCGCTCGTTCTTTGCCTCGTGTGTTGGGTACCAGGCAAAACGCACAGTTCATGTTGCAGCCTTGCATAATCGATACAAAGGCGGATACTTGGTGTTCTTTCTCTAGGTGCCCTCGAATGGTGTTCTGCGAGCCTTCTTCTTCCTCTAGGTCTACGATTTTTGAGGGCTTTGGGCCCTGAGCCTGCATGATTTTGATTATGTTGTCTAAATGATCCGGTACTTGGTGGAATTTTTGTGTCCCCACAATCAAATCCAGATCAGGAAGGCTGTCTAATAGCTCAGATCCTCTGTTTTGAGCCATACAGCCCAATATGCCTACCAGTCTTTTCTGGTTCTTGCGATGGTTTTGAGCCATCAGGTGTCCGGCTTTCCCAATAGCCTTTTGCTCGGCTTGATCTCGTACGCTACAGGTGTTTAACAGAATGATGTCGGCATCTTGCTCCTCGGAAACAATGGAATACCCTCGTCCGCGCAGCATCGCGGCCACGGCTTCGGAATCCCGTTCATTCATTTGGCAGCCGTACGTTTTTATGTAAACACGATTCATAAGACCTTAATAGAGAAACGATAAAACGGGTCTGCGTAAAGCAAAAAACGTTACAACCTTTCGCCTTGTTTATTAGGATCTTCTCGACTAGATAACCTTTCGGGTCAGCCCAAAAATAACGTTTACCTGCGGGAAAAACGCATGTAGTGTGTAAATACTATGCACTCGTTACGTTTTTTCGTTTTGTTTTCGTCTATTCTGGCAAGCGTTACCCTAGGCGCGGCCACTATCGGAGATAAGCTAGAGGACGGCTTGGGCGTTTCATTGCCTTGGCAAGAGGGCAATATCAATGTTCGCATGGCTAACCATCGTTTCCAGCTTTATTTCCTGGATGCTGACGGTGAAATAATCGCCCCAAATGTGCCCATGGCTTCTATTCGTTATGCTACCTATGCAGCGCCATACGATTATAGTTTTGCCACTTTCGATTTATCTCCATCCGGAGATTCTTTTATCAGCTCTCGGTACGTTCCGCCGCCCAATCTTTACTGGGTCAGTATCGCCTTCTTTAAAAAGGAAAATGGGAAAACCATTAACCTGAAAACATTTGATCCCGTTCAGCTCTCCCAAGTTGAGTCTGAGCTTGCCACCACCCCTTCGGCAAATTCAACGCAACAATACACTCCCGACAATCCTTGTTCAATTTTCGGCTCAAATGCCAAACCGGCACGAAATAGTTCTAATAAGACATTAGGGCCAGATTACCATGAGGTAAAAGAACCCGATTACTCCTCCGACAACCCCTGTTCAATTTTCGGCTCAAATGCCAAGCCAGCACGAAATAGTTCTAATAAAACATTAGGACCAGATTATCAAGACATAGAAGGAGCTAATTACCAATGAACCCTGCCCATCAAAACCAGCCTAATAACGAAAATAACTCGAGCCAGCCTCGCCCCGAATATAAATTTCGTTGGCAAGACTTCCTCCGCATTATAGAGAGTTGGTTGCTAATCGCCCTAGCCGTCGTCATAGCCGCCCACACCACCGACAAAATAAATTATTCCACCTTCGGCACGCTCGTCCTGGTGGCCATCACGCTTAGCTTGCTTAATGTCATCTTGAAGCCTTTATTGATCCTGTTTACGCTGCCGTTTATCTTAATAACGTTTGGTTTGGGTATATGGATTATCAATGCTCTGTTGCTTTTATTGGTAGCTAAACTCATTCCTGGTTTCGAGGTATCGACGATGGGTGCGGCGTTATGGGGCGCTTTAATCATCAGCCTCATATCAATGATAGCGAACCGTTTTATTATAAGGCGTTTCCCGATGGAGGACATGTTCAGAAAGAATAGCAAGCGTTTCGGCAAAAGTAAAAAAGATGACGATGTTATCGACATTTAGGCCTGTATCCTTTTTACTATATTTTTTAAATTAACTTTAATTATTATAGTAAAAGATGGCTGAAGAGAATGTTTACGATCTTATAGTTATTGGCGGCGGCCCTGCAGGTTATGCGGGCGCTATTAGAGCAGGCCAATTGGGGAAAAGAGTCCTATGCGTTGAAATGGAAAGAGCTGGCGGAACATGTCTTAACTGGGGCTGCATTCCTTCAAAGGCACTTCTAAAGAGTGCGGAACTCTATCAAACCATGAATCATTCGAGTGATTATGGTTTTACGTGCAGTGATATTACGGTTGATTTCCCCAAAGTCATGAAGCGTTCTCGCAACGTGGCAGACAACATGGGAAAGGGCATAGAGTTTCTTTTTAAGAAAAATAAAGTCGATTACATCGTAGGAAAGGCAAAAATAGCCGCTCCGGGAATGGTGGAAATTACTGAAGGAGCATCAACGGGAAAATTTTTTACTTCAAAAAATATTCTTGTAGCAACTGGCTGTAAGGCACGCTCTCTGCCTAATATCACCGTAGACGGCAAAAGAGTTATGACTTCCAGGGAAGCATTGGCTATGCAGGAGATGCCAAAATCGATTACTATATTGGGCGCAGGCGCCATAGGGGTTGAATTCGCATACTTTTTAAACGCATTTGGTTGCAAGGTTACGCTTGTTGAAATGCTGCCTGAGGTTGTGCCGGTAGAAGATGCTGAGGTTGGTCAAACGCTTCGCCGTTCATTTATCAAGCAAGGCATTGATGTGCACGTAGGTACCAAAGCAGAAAACATTAATGTACTGGAGCATTCGGTTCAGTTAAACTTAGTGAAAGGCGACCAAGCAACTACGATCGAAACAGACAGTTTACTGATTGCTATTGGAGTCGCGCCTAACACGGATGGGCTATTATCTTCAAAAATAAAACTCAACGAAGACAGAGGTTTTATTGTTGTAGATGACAACTACCAAACGAGCCAAAAGGGCATTTATGCCGCAGGTGATATTATAGGTGCACCTTGGCTGGCACATGTCGCTACATTTGAAGCGATACAAGCTGTTAATGGTATGTTTGGAGCCGCAAAGCCTAAACGCGTAACGCTTTTCCCTGGTTGCACTTATTGCCAACCTCAGGTGGCTAGCATCGGCATGACAGAAGCGAAAGCTAAGGAAAAGGGCATCGATTACAAGATCGGTAAATTCCCTTTCACTGCTTCCGGTAAGGCTGTAGCCATTAATAAGTCTGAAGGCTTTGTGAAAGTAATAACAGATTCTAAATTCGGAGAGATATTAGGCGCACATATTATTGGAAATGATGCGACAGAGCTCATTGCCGAATATGCGCTTGCCATGAATCTAGAGGCGACAATTGATGATGTTCATCATACCATCCACGCCCACCCTACCCTTTCCGAGGCATTAGCTGAGGCTGCTGCTGCGGTACGCGGGGAAGCTATCCATATATAAACTCATGCAATCCAAAATATCCATTATCACACTTGGGGTTAAGGATTTAAACAAGGCCATCCAATTTTATAGAGATGGCCTTCACTTACCCATGCGGGAACAACAAGGCGATATCGCATTTTTTGAGCTACAAGGCACTTGGCTTGCATTGTATCCCCTCGAAGAGTTAGTGAAGGATATCGGAGGTGAAGTTTTGCCAGCAAAACCCGGTTTTGCTGGGATGACATTGGCGCACAATCTTTCCTCTAAAGCAGAGGTTGATCTTGCCATGAAAGAAGCTAAACAAGCGGGAGCAACGATTGCTAAACCGGCTCAAGATGCTTTTTGGGGCGGTTATTCGGGTTACTTTACCGATCCCGATGGTTATTATTGGGAAATTGCCTGGAACCCCTTTTTGCAAATTTAGTCAACTAAGGGGAGCGATTTAATCGTTTAAATTAAATGTATTCAGAGCTTCTTTGTAGCAATGAATGCGTTTTTCCATATTTTCAACCTGAAAAACGTCAGAGACGGCGACTACTCGTTTTGCGCCCGCTTGGGCAACCTGACTTATATTCTTGTGGGTAATCCCTCCTATGCAAAAGAAGGGTATTTTGGGATTTAAAGCATTTACTGCTTTTATTAATTCTAGCCCAACGGGGGGATAGTTAGGCTTTGTTTGGGTTGCAAAAATGGGACCAAGCGCAAAGTAGTCCAGGTAATTCTCTAGCGCTAATGCCTCGGTTGCTTGTTTGAGTGAATGCGTTGAGAGGCCTAAAATACGGTCAGGTCCTAGCCGAATACGTGCAATCCGAGCAGGTGTGTCTTCTTGTCCAATATGTAACCCTAAGGTAGGGTAACTGAGGGCTAGCTCTAGATCATCATTGATGATGAGGGGAATTGTGTTTCCCTTAAATAGGGGCAATATAGCTTCTAATAATTCTCGTCGTTGCTCTGGGGTTTCTCTTTTTGCCCGCAATTGTATCAAGTCTGCTCCGCCACTGATGAGTTTTGCACACGTTTCAACCCATACCGACTCTTCAACATAAGCAGTGTCTAGAATGGCATAAAACCGAGCTCGATTAAGCAATTCTTCTTTGTGCATAACAGGTTTGAAAAATCGGGCTTAGAGATCTCTCTGGAAATCCTCTTCCGTTTCAAGAGTCGATTTCTTCTTTATGAGGGCATTGGAAGCTTTTACTTGCTTCTTTTGACCAACCTTGAACCCTGAGACATAAATGTTAATATCTCCTAAATTTTCTATACGCAAATTTTCTTGTAATGCTTGAGCGATGTAGCTTTGAAGATCAGTTGTTATTTGCCCAACATTTTGATCAAACCTCATTTTGAGCTTAATGTTTAAATGTATTTTTTTGTTTTTGTACTTAACATTTACTCTGGGGCGGTCTTGTACGCCTAGTTGAGTACAGATATTGCCTATAAGGGCACGAAGGGCGCCTCTGGATAAATTGATTTGGCCGGAAGTGCTTTGAAATAGGGCAATGCAGTGTGATTTTTTTAAGAAAAGAATCCAGCTAAAAAATATGGCAACTACTAATAGAGTTGTCGGCCAAAAATAAGGCAGTTCCAATAGTTTTTGGAGATAATTAGACCAAAATTCAGCCGTGAAGAAATGCGCTACAGAGTTATACATCTATTATTGTATCGATTTTTCGTAATCAGGGTGCTCTTCAGGGCTTGCTGTTTCCATTTTCACGCCATCGATGATAACATTCACGCGAGAGACATTTTTCATGGTCATACGAGTAACCATAGAGCGAACATTTTCTTGTATTTGAACCGCAACTTTTGCTAGCTCAACTCCGAAACTCAAAATAACCCTGATATCGATTACATAGTGGCCGGCTTCATCTTCTGTGACACGGACGCCGCGCTCAGTTTCTTTTTTGGAAAAAATCTCCGCAATCCCGTCAACAAAACTGGAACCGACAGCGTGTACCCCGTCTATTTCAGTTGCAGCTAAACGGACTATGCTAGCGACAACAGAATGGTTAATTTTGATATCCCCCATCATATCATTACTCTCTTCATTAATGGTAGGGATTTTTGTGTCTTCAAAGGTGTCTGTTTTTTTTGCGCTCATGGTATAAAATTAAGATTTATGGTTATTTTGACTCTACAGGAGTTTTTTTAGGAGATCTACTGAAAAAATCTGGCAAATAGTTGGTTGTCACATTCCCTTCACGGAATACAGGATCCATCATAATAGACTTGCACAAAGGAATTGTTGTCGGAATCCCTCTAATGATGCATTCACTCAAGGCTCTATTCATGCGGTCGATTGCGATCGTGCGATTGCGACCAAAGGTGATTAACTTCGCAATCATGCTGTCGTAATACGGCGGGATCTTGTACCCGCTATATACGTGGGAGTCCACTCTTACACCATGCCCACCAGGCGCGCAGTAAAATGAGATTTCCCCAGGACAGGGAGCAAAATTGCGATCCGGGTCTTCCGCGTTAATACGGCATTCTATGGCGTGACGGAGGAACTTTACATCCTTTTGGTCGTATTTTAAATGCTCTCCGCGGGCAATCAATATCTGCTCTTTTACAAGGTCTATGCCCGTTACTTCTTCAGTGATGCCATGTTCTACTTGGATACGAGTATTCATTTCCATGAAGTAGAAATCTCCATTTTTATCCACGAGAAACTCCACAGTGCCCGCATTCTGGTAGCCGCAAGCTTCTGCAAGCTTGATAGCTGCTTTGCCCATCTTTTCGCGCAGTTTTGGCGTGATGAAGGGAGATGGTGATTCTTCAATGAGCTTTTGGTAGCGTCGTTGAATGGAGCAATCGCGCTCGCCGCAATGAATGATTTTGCCATGTTCATCAGCCAGTAGCTGGATTTCTATATGGCGTGGGCATTCGATAAATTTCTCGATGTAGACATCCCCATTACCGAAGCTCTTTTGGGCTTCGTTTCGAGCAGTATGAAATTCTTTACCGAAGGCGGCTGCGTTATGTGCAAGGCGCATGCCCTTGCCACCACCGCCGGCTACGGCTTTGATGATAACAGGAAAGCCTATTTTTTTGGCAACTTTGAGTGCTTCTTCTTCGTTTTGGATAATACCATCACTGCCGGGAACAATGGGAACCCCCGCTTTCCTTGCCATGTCGCGGGCGGAGGATTTGTCTCCCATGAGGCGAATGGCGGAGGATTTTGGCCCAATGAACTTGATGTTGCACAGTTCGCATTGCTCGGCGAAGTCTGCATTCTCGGAGAGAAACCCAAAGCCCGGGTGAATTGCATCCACGTTGCCGATTTCAGCAGCGCTCAAGATGCGATCGGGTTTTAGGTAGCTATCCGAAGCACGAGGGCCTCCGATACAGATAGCTTCGTCTGCGAGCTGTACGGGAAGAGATTGTTCATCAGCTTCGGAATAGACGGCTAAGGTTTTGATACCCAGTTCGTGGCAGGCTCGGATGATGCGTAAGGCTATCTCACCCCGATTGGCTATGAGTACTTTCTCAATCATGCTAGAAATGTGCTAAAGTTGTTTAGGGCTTTCTTACCTTGAACAGGTTTTGGCCATATTCTACGGAAGAACCGTCTTCTACGAGGACTTCGAGGATCGAACCGTTTGTTTCAGCTTGGATTTCGTTCATGACCTTCATGGCTTCTATGATGCAGACAACGGAGTCTTTGTTGACTTGAGTGCCTTCGGATGCATAAACTTTGCTGTCTGGTGATGGACTTCTGTAGAAGGTGCCTACCATGGGCGACTTTATGTATTCGTAGTCTTTTACAGTCTCTTGCGCACTTGAAGAAGCGTGCATGGGGAAAGGAACATTGGTTGAAGAGGAGACAATAGCTGGCGCAAGCTGTGTGTGAATCAAATCATGCGTGCAGTCTTTGGCTTTGCCGCGGCAGATGCGTAGCTTGAGGCCTTCTTCTTCAATTTCAAATTCAATGAGATCTGATGCCTTCATCAGGTCCACAATTTCGGTTATTTTTTTAGTGTCCAAGGTTAATAGTTTGTTAATTAATGGTTTTAGTTTTTACCGAATAATTATTTAAACGCATTCCGACTTTGGTTGCAATGCTCTTTTTTGGGCGGATTTGCCTTCGGTATAGGTTGCTTGAAATGGCAATAGAAATGCTGATAAACGCTCTTAATGTATTGCAGCCGTAGAGTTTGCAAACGCGCTTTCTTCTTCTGGTATCTCTAGAAATTAGTTTTCTTCTTAAAGAGGCCGAATGGGGTGAGGCGCAAGGACCATTTGGGGTCGGCCAATGTATTAGTGAGCTCTACTTGGAAGAAATTCGAGATGGGGTTGATGACGGCAAGCGCTTGGGATATGACCGGTATCTTGAGCTCTGCGGTGGGGAATATGTCCATGAGAAAGTAGACCTCATCATTCATGATATTGTAGGTGCCGTTGGCTTGGATGCGGGCGCTTTGGCCAAAAATTTTTGTGTGATTGAAGTAGAGTACTTGGTGTTTGAGGCGAAACATGGTTTCTCCTTCCGTGAGATCAAAATTACTGAAGTGGAAGGGAGGAATGTCTAGCATTTCGGAGAGAAGGCCTAGGAGACGAATTCTGCCTAAATTGGCATTTTGGAGCATAAGGACGCCTTCGCCCATGTAGCTATCTGTGTCGCCCAAGTACCCGGTTCCGGTGAAGACCCCACTGAGTTCGCCATGGAATGGTTTGTCTGGCTTACTGGTTTGGTTATTACCTTTAAGTGAGTTTAAGTTTGCAAGCGTTTTGTCAAAAGAGGCTTTTTCTATTTGTACATCGTAGGCGATGCTATTTTTTTCGTTGGCCTCTAAGGTGACGGTTGCGCTGGCGTTTCCGATACCCCCCGCGAAGCCAAAGTCGATTGGCGCGATGATTGTCTTTGTAGTGTCGTAGTTTGCCTTAAATCGAAGATGATCCAACGCGATGTCGTGGTAGGTGAGAGGATGCTTTGTTAAGAAATAAATGTATAAACGATCCTGGTGGGAGTAGAACAAGTTGGGTAAGGTGTACTGGCCCCTTATATGGACAGCAGGTGGCTTAGCGCAATGAAACGGTTTAATGATGGCTTGTGCTTCAGGGCCAAGAAGATTACCTAGGTCTGCTAGCCTTAATGTGCTTTTGATGTCGTAGTTGAGTTGCTCGTAGTCGGGTTCCTGCTGCGGTTTGAATTTCCAAAAAAGATTAGCGTTGGCGCTGCCTGTAGGCGTCTTCAGGTAGAGCTTAGAAATGCTTGTGTGGTTTGGGTTAGCTTGTAGGGTGAGGCGACAGAGTTGGTTGAAGACTTTTCTGAAGATAAAGTTAGTGCCCTCTATTTTGCCAAAAGTGAAATAGTCATCCTCATTGTCCCAGTTGCCGCTCACTTCAATATCGGCGTAAGGTTGTTCCTTTAAGAAAGAAAAGTCTGACCAGAGTTTCTGCCACCAAGGGCCCATCCAGGGATCAATGTCGGCAGGGTTGAGTTGTCCTTTGGCGAGAGCTTGATAATTGTTTGTTTTGAAATTATGAATATAGCTGGCTTTGGCGTGGCTTTTGGGAGTTTTTAAGTAAAGGGTATCTAGTGATAATTGCTGCGGTGTGACCTCCCCCCTCGCATACAGAGAAGAGAAGGGTGTACGGTACATGACCGTCTCGTCTGCGTTTATCCAGGCTTTTGCTTTATCGAATTTAAAACGCTTTTTGAAGTGGAGATCTACTGCGCAGAATGGTGTTTGATGGAATATTACAGGGCTTTCCCCGTTTGTTGTGGAGAAGAAAGCGAGGACAGACGGGCGCGTGGGGTTGAATTTGCCTTGTGCTGTGATGTCTGCTGTTTGGCGCGTGAGGTTAACAGCCGCGTTGGCTAAGATCCATTCTTTCCCGTCTACGATTTGGAGGGTTCCCGTGAGCCGAGGAAGCGTTTTTAGTGAGAGGTTTCCCGTGCTAAACGGAATGCTTGCTTTATTCTTTATTAAAGTAGTTTGAGCTGAGAACAATAATTTCTCCGGTAACGCGGTAAAGGGAGCATGTGAGCTTAAGGTAGCGATTGCTTCGGCGGCTTGGGTATTGAATAGACCCTTCCAGGTTGCGTTATTGATTTTTAGATAAACTTCCGGGGATAAAAACGGAGTTCCAGAGAGGTTTATATCGGCTTGAGCCGTGAGGTGGCCGATGGTGAGTGTTTGGTTGGGTTTATAATTATTGCCAAAGAAAATTGCAGATAGGTGTGCTTTTTTTTTATCTACCGCAGGCGGTGTGAGGACGATAGAGACTTTCTCGAACGCATCGATGTATTGTTTTAATGAAAATGACTTTTTGATCCACGGAGCGTAAAGGGCTAGCCAGGAGGTTGCGGCATCGGCGTAATCAGCGGTAGTTAGAGTATTGTCCGTTGCTTGATTTTTTTTAGGAGGAAGGGGAATGCTTAAAATACCATCTGAGAGAATGTTGGAGGAGAAGAGATTGAGCGCGAGGGATTCGACCTGAATGGCATTTTTTTTGAAAGCAACGCTGGTTCGAATGTTGCTGATAATCGGTTCTTGTATGCCCGTGGGGGAAAGGGGCGCGGGGCAGTACAGGGTGCCGGATTCTATTTGAGCCTTATCGATTTCGAATTGGCCTATGAGGAGCCGAGGGAGATCGGGGTGCAAGATGGCTTTTTCGCATTTTAATAACAAGGATCCTGTACCTTGTAGCGAGAGCGTGAAGTCCGCTACTTCAATGGTGCCGTTTGGTTTTAGCTTTATACTCGTGGCATCAGCTTCTAGGTTGAAAAGATTAAGACCGGAGTTGAGTTTCTTTTCTAAGAAGTCGGAAACGGCTTGGGTGTCGTAAAAAATGAAGAAAGTGATCAGGAGTATTTGGAAAGCGAGTATGAAGGCTAAGGCGATGTTAAGTGATTGCCTTAGCATATACGTGATCCAATTGACTGATGCTTGTAATAAACTCATTCCCCTGGTCTTAGTCCGTTACGTTTGTATTGTTGTAGGCTACGGGGTCAGTGAATGAGAACAGAGCATCTATCCAGTTTTGGTTGAGGGTAAAGGTACGCTTTGTCTGAGGGGAACCTCCGATTTGCATGCTGCCAGTCAACCGCTCTGTGAAAAAGTATTCCAGCTTTTGAGTTTGGCTTTTTTCTCCGGAGGGGAGATCAACATCGGCTTCCAGTTTAAAACTCCAGGGAATAGATTTTTCGTTTTCTAGCGGAATTACCGATTGAAATGCATATGGCAGATAGGTTTGTACGGAAAATTGGTGGAGGCCTGCCAATAACGTATCAACGGCTAACTTACGCGTTTCGGGAAGGTTGTTTAATAGAGCATCCCATTGTTTGGCGTTTGCCGGTTTGCCTTGATAAATGGTTTGCCCGTCTTTTAAATTGACGAGGCGAATTTCTTTGATTTCCGCGACTTCGGGCAGTTTTTCGATTATGCGTGTTTCGTATTTAAGCGGGCTTACGGGAGTCTCCGACAGAATGAAGTTATCGACTTCATAAACGAAGGGGGCGTTTTCTATTTTTGCGTAAAACTTTTGTGTCTTGGGGTTCATGTCTCCAATTAATAAAGTGAGTGCCTCCTTTGTTTGTAACCGGATGAGGCGTTGAGGATCCGTGAGGCCATAATGTGCTAAATCTTCCTGCGTGGGCATATCGCTGATAAAATTGACAGCCTCGAGTTGTTGGATGGAAGTGATGAGATCGGCTATTTTAGCAGGGTCTGCGCTTTTGGCGATCAATTCGCCTGATTTATCGTGATCCATGACCTGCCAATTGCCGTCTTCAAGCCGTTTGAGCTGCACCTTTTTGCCGGATTGTTCGATGTCAACGGCGTTGAGCTCAGCGACATCAAACTTGACAAAAAATTTGTCCCGCAAATCTTCTTGAGCATCCTCTAGCTCTTCTAACGCTTCTGCATCTACGATAAAGTAGGTAGGCGTATTTTCGAGTTGGGCGTAATAGCGTTTTGGGTTTTTGAACGCAAGGTTGCCCAGCAGCAACGTTTGATTTTTGTGATTACCCTGAAGCGTGATTCGTGTCTGGGGTTGATCCAACCCGAATTTCTCCAAGTTGATACTGTTCTTATTAATAAACTGATAAACCTTGAGGTTGGTTAATTTGCTGATCGCGTTATTGACTAGCGCATTATTGGCCGCGGCCTGTATAGGAGATTCAAAATACCAACCATCTGCTTTTCTGGAGATACGGATGCTCAGATTTGCCGGGTAAGAGCGCTTTAGTATGAGGGCATGCAGCTCGAAGACAGGAATATTGAAGATTTCCGGGTTTCTCAAATCCTCCAAATCCACGAGTAACGTGTTAAATTGATCCTTGTCAATGACCAAGACCTCATCTGTGGAATGGTTTAGTAGGTAAAGGCGATTGGCCAGCGATGTCGTGTTGCCGAAGCTGATCTGTTCACGCACGATTTCATTATTAACGGAAAGTGTCATAACGGGGTCATCTAAGCCGTAATCCGCTAACGTTTGGCCCGTTTTTTCGATTTCAGAACGCGGGAAACGAGCATCTGCTTTCAGGAATTGCAATTGATTTAAAATACGCTGAACCGCATAAAAATTAGCAGGCCAGGAGACTGGTGTTTCTATATGCCAATTATTATTAGCCTTTTTCAGAAAAATGGGGTCGGCTAGGTTTTTGCCCTCGATGGCGATTTCCTGAACGTTGATGAGACTGTTACCCAAAATGTAGCCGCTGGCAGACGCATCCTCTACCGCGTGTTCTTTTTTGTCCAAGAAGTAAAGTGCGCCGAATGCAATAAGATTAAAAGCAAGTAGAATTAAGGTAAATTTGTATCGCATTATTGTGGATGAATTCTTGTTGATAATGAAGATTTACGGGCAAATGGCAAGCCCATCATTGGCTTGGACTGAGGGGGTTGTCTGTATGTTCAGTTTTTTTGGACTTTTTATTGCAGTTCAAAGGCGAATACCGAGGTCAAATTTAATTATAATTAAATTAATACCATGTAATTTATATATTATGATTAGTTTATATATTGACTTTAGTTTTATATTGTTTATAATTGAGACCAGTGAATTAAAAATAGGAAAACGACTCATGTCTAATACTAATATAAGGAAATCAACGGAAACAAAAAGCATTTTTGCCCAAAACGGCGATAGTAGGACTAGGGCTCCCATGTCCCTGAAGGAAGATCTTTCAGGAAAGAGCTTCTTAGGGAGAAGTAAAGTGAAGCAACTTTTGTTTAAAATTGATGTATTTGGTATCATTGGAAAATTTATAGACCTTAAGCCCGGCACGATTAATGGGGATGCCCGATTACAACTCCTTACCCGTATCTGTACTATTTTTGAACTAGATGCAGATACTTCTAAAGAAGGTATGGAGCGTGTTGATTTCAAGGCAATAGACGTAATCAAGGACAGCACAGAAAGGGATTTGGTCAAGGCCTACATCAGTGTTTTATTTGATGATAACAGAGATTCAAGCCAGCCTATTTCTCTGCAAGAGGTGGCAGCAAAATATAACAAAAGTAAGATTGAGGAAATACTTTATGATAAAGACATGCCCATCGAAGTATTGGTCACAAAGTG
Organism: Verrucomicrobia bacterium CG1_02_43_26; assembly: GCA_001872735.1. Taxonomy (NCBI): domain Bacteria; kingdom Pseudomonadati; phylum Verrucomicrobiota; species Verrucomicrobia bacterium CG1_02_43_26. Next base: position 157,366 of record MNWT01000006.1, read on the forward strand.
GTCCGTTGGCCTGAGAGAATCCTCAGAATGGGGCGATGATATTTTGAATGGCAGGATATTGCTTCCAAATCCTAAAAAAACTCATGCACAATATCAGCTGGCTCTCAAAAACCAAGAACAACTAGAAAACTGGTTTGATGCCGAGCCTGAAAAAACGGATAGCCGAAAATCCTTTTTCTTCTCTTTGTCTCAAGATGCGCAATCTGATATTATTAAGGGGCGTACTGCGATTAATATTTCTAAAATACAAAAGAATTTTGATATATACTGTAATCGCAGGTCAAATGAAGCGCATATAGCTGCATTTAGGAAAGAACAGGGCATGTCTAAGCAGGAATTTGCGGTTATGCTCAAATTTAATGGTGATCGCAATGCTATCGCTGACATATATTCTGGACAACATGCGATCAGCGCAAATGAGCTGAATACTTTTTATAATGCGTATCAGGAGGCACTTAGCTCTGAGGAAGTGATGCTAACTCAATGGCTTGAGGGCCGTGGGGTAACTGCGGTGCCTGGACAAGAGAAGCTCTTTCTGGAGTTGTTATCGTTATCAAACTTCAACAAAAAAATAACACTTACAGAAACTTTTTTAAATGACCAATTGAGGACATTGTATGTTCTGGAAAAAGGGGTCAATGCTATGTCCGACATTGTAGATGAGCTTTCAGAGGAATTAAAAGGCAACGAAAAGCGCTTATCCCTCAGCGAATATACTAAGAAATTGCACACAAAATTGTTAGTTGATTTAGGCATTACTTCGGGTAGCACCGAGGGATCCTCCGTTAAAAAGGATAAAAAAACGACTAAACATGAAACCTGCCAGAGTTCTAATGTTTCAGGAAAGGAGCTCAAGCGGCTTCCATTACACCACTATTATTCATATTTGTTGAGCACAATGATTTTAGAACCTAAACGTGAGAATCAACTCTTCGTGGATAAGGATGTGGTCAATGGTTCCGGCAGAACAATAGTGATGCCTCAGATCGGGTATAAAGATATTTCACGCGGTGAAAACATTACTGTTATTAATCAAGAAGAGCGCAAAAATTTTTATGGCACCGGGAAAAAAGAAGTTAAAGATGTGAGCAATGGTGAGTGGGTGCTTGATACTTGGACAACGGACGATAAGGAATCTGATTTTGTTAGTATTAATACTGCTACTAAGCAAGCAGGTTATAGTACTGACGACCAAATTGTTGAACACACAGAAATCTTAAAAAAATATCTAGGTGAGCACGGAGTTGAGTCCGAAAAAATCGACAACTTGGTGTGGTTGCTGCAGGGTTTGATTTCTCAAAACTTTACAACATCGATGGATGAAAGTAATTTGGCAGGAGGATTTATTTGGAAGACGGACGAAGGTCGCGTTATACAAATGGCCGGCGCCGGTAGAAAAACAAATTACACGTTAGATTTAACCGATCCGAAGAACCCCAAGTTTACCTTTTGTATGTTTTGGGAAAAAGGCTCGCTTGATCAGGTTCTCCTCAATGAGATGGACTCATCGGGCCAAGGTTTGTGTAATGCACTTAGCGTAAACAAAGATGAGACCGAACTTTATTACGAAATCGATTTTAATATCAACTTGGATAAAGTTGAGGACAAATATGCCTTAATAGAAGGTGCCGTTACGGTCGATGACGTTCGCTACGATTGTAATATCGTGGAAAAAAAGAACTAAATTTCAAGGTTCCGCTACGGGCGATTAGCTCAATTTTATAACGATTTTTGGGAAATGACATAAAACTAAAGGTTGTTTCCCGGGAATTATTATTTAAACTAGCACTCATGTACTATCGTTATTTATTCTTGAGTGTGGTGGCTTTATTGGCCGGTTGTGACAAAGGCGGCAAAAAAGAAGTGACCACCTATGATGTTCCCAAAGAAGAAAGTAAGGCAGAGATGCCTATGGCCACGATGGCTCAGCAACCGCCGATACATGGGCTGGCTGAAGTTACCCAAGGTTTTTCTATTCCAAAATGGGACGTGCCGGAAGGCTGGGTTGCTCAATCCCTGGGCACAATGCGTAAAGGAAGCTTTTTAGTGACAGAGGGCGATAAATCTGCCGAAGTCTCTGTTTTGGCTTTTCCGGGAGACGTTGGGGGCGTGTTGCAAAACGTGAACCGCTGGCGCGATCAGATTAATCTAGAAGGCATTTCTGAAGCGGTTTTAAGCAAATTTCCCACTGAAAATGTAGACGGTTTTAAATCCATCATAGTGGATGCGGTTAATAGCGAGACCGGTAAAGCTGTTTTGGGGGCGATCGTTCCACAAAGTGCGGCCTCTTGGTACTTTAAAATGATGGGAGACGCCTCTGTTGTCGAATCGCAGAGAGACAATTTTATGAAATTCCTTAAAAGCGTACAGTTTTAATGAATCGGGTCTATAAAAGCTTAAGCTCATTGCGTTTAACGGTAGCGCTTTTGGGTTGTTGTTTTTTATTAGTGTTTTTCGGTACACTAGACCAAGTTCATATAGGTATTCGAGAAGTGCAATTACGCTATTTTGAGAGTATAATTGCACTCTGGCACTACCCTGCTGCCTGGCCTGGTGGCGCAGTCCTAAGTAAACTCTTTATCCCTTTGCCGGGTGGGTTTTTATTGGGCGGGCTACTGGTCATCAACCTCATTTTCGCGGCCGTTCGCTATTTTCAATTTAAGCCGAAAAAGATCGGCATCATGTTGATACACTCGGGGATTTTATTACTGATTGTTAGCGGCTTTTTGACCAGCTATTTTCAAGTGGAATCTCAAATGTGGATTGATGAAGGTGGGCGATCTAATTATTCAAAATCTACGGACGAAAACGAGTTCGTGATTATTGATAAATCAAACCCCTCCTTTGACCGCGTCGTGAGTATGCCGGTAGTATTGTTGGAATCTGGCAAAGAGGTGCAGGTTGGAACCTTCCCTTTTACAGTCAAACCAGAAGTGTTCTTTGCTAACGCGGGCATACAAATGCGCCGAAATGATCCCAGCTTACCGCCCGGGTTAGCCAATAGGGGCGCCGGGATGAAGATGGATTTGGTTGCTGTACCCCTAGCCCCTACCTATAAGCAAAATGAAGTGAACACGGTTTCTGCGTATGTGACCTTGGTAGCGGGGGATGGTGAAATCGGTACCTGGCTTGTTTCAAATGTTTTTGATGAACGCTTTCCTCCCCAACGCTTTTCTTACAACGATAAGGAGTACGAGATCGCGATACGCTTCAAGCGTTATTATTACCCCTTTTGGTTGGAGTTGACCCAGTTTCGTTTTGATCGATACCCGGGAACCGAGATTCCTCGTAACTTTTCCAGTGAAGTGAATATCCTGGATGCAGAGAAATCGACAGGCAGAAAAGCTTTAATTTACATGAACAATCCCCTGCGCTACGAAGGATATACTTTTTATCAGGCATCCTTCACTCCAAATGAAACAGCGACTATGTTACAAGTGGTCCGAAACCCAAGCCGAGTACTGCCCTATATTGCAGTGTTCCTTGTGGGTATGGGTTTGCTTGTACACTTTTTGTTAAAGTTGGTACGTTTTTTAAAAGTTATCTAATACAGTAAAAGGGTTTTTTTTGAGGGTGCGTTTGTGGCAATTCTCGTTGCATTACGTAGGGATAAAATATCATAATAGAGGGTGTGATGCCCCAGCGTTTTATCAAATTCCTCACCTGTTATTGTATTCTACTACCTCTTGCCTGCTTAGCTTCAGAGAAAGATATACTCCCGCCTGGAGTATCGCTTAATTGGGGTAATGAAACGGAAGAAGTGATTAGCCAGACAAGAAGTAAGATGGCGCTGGATGGTCTTTGGCAGTTTTTGCCTGCGACAACAGAATTTGCAACTGAGCTGCCTTCCAGTGGCTGGGGGTATATTCAAGTTCCCGGAAGCTGGATGCGTGAAAATTCGGCAACGTTTGTACGTGCACCCGGAAGAACCCCTTTGTGGCACGCTATGGATTGGAATCGATTGACATCGGTTTGGTATCAGAGGATTTTTGTGGCTCCACAAAAATGGGGAAACAAAAGCGTGTCCGTAAAGTTTGATCGTATAGCGGATAATGCGGATGTGAGTTTAAATGGATATCCACTCGGGAAAATTACTCGACTTGGCGGAGAAGTGGATCTGACAAATGTGCTACGCATCGGGCAATCAAATGTGCTGCAAGTACTTGTCTCATCAGCTCCAAATAGTTATGAAAGAGGGTTAGTAGGAGAGGTTAACTTGTTTACCCGGCCTAAAGACGCGTACATTGAAGGCGTTTGGGTGAGACCGGATACGACGGAAAAATCATTTGAAGTTGCTGTGGATTTAGCCGGGGTTCCTAAGTCCGGACCCTTAACCTTCACAGTGGATGTTAAGAAACCAGACGGGACGCTGGCCAATTCATATTCTCAAGTGATCAGTGTAGATGCGAATTCGGAGTCTCAGAGCATCACCTTAAGATTTCCATGGGAAGATATCGATCTTTGGGATTACTCTAGCCCGAATCTGTACCGTATGGATATAACAGTTCGCGGGGTTGGCTTTTTTGATTCGTTTCGCCAATCATTTGGATTTAGAGAATACCATTTTGATCGTGCATCGTGGTTCTTAAATGACCACCCCTTCCCTCTGCGTGCGGTTATGGTTCAGGTGCATAACTATACTAAGGTGCATGATTATTTAAATGCGGGCTTTTCCGTGGGGCTTATTCCGCAGTTTGATATAGAAGATCCTGATAATATGGCAGATCTGGAGAATCTGTTGAATCTGGCAGATAGTATTGGTTTCCCGCTCGTTTTTGAAGTTCCTGATAACAAGATTGATCATTGGTCTAAGAAAGTAACCCAGTTATGGAAAAAGTTAAGGAACCATCCTTCCTTTATGCTCTTTTATAGCCAAGAGATTATTCCGCACCCGGATGGGTTTACTGAACCGATTACCCAGTTTGAAATGATTCCCATGAGTACGCCCGTTGTCGCACCTTACCTATTAGTTAATAAAGAGGATGTGGAGCAGTTGACAGAATACGCGGCTCGTTACTTTGGTAGTAAATCATTTGTATATGACTTTGATTTTCCGCCGGAGAAACCGTTTACAGATCGATACTCTTACCAGTATCTGCAATCTTATTGCCTGGATCTTACCTGGCGGTTATCTAGGTTGGCAAGCAATCTGACTTCCGGCTTTATGTGGAAAGTTGCCCTCGATGATAAAAATGCTTTAATCTATAAGACATTAAAACGAGCCAATAGGCCGATTGCTGCATGGATCAGTGGGCCGAAGGATAATTTAGTTTCCCGAGATCACCATTTTTATGGCGGGACTGTTGTTGATAAATGTGCTTCATTTATAAATCAGTCTTTCGAGCCGGTTGATTATGAAGGGCACTGGCAAGTGAAAGTTGCTCAAAATGTCGTTTACGAAGAATCGTTTAGCGGGCACATTAACGTGAACGAAGTCGTCTTCCTGCCTCTTCAGTTTACCATACCAGAAGTAGGGCAAAGAACGGATGGCGATGTGAAGCTGGAAATCAAGGCAGGAAACGAGAGCATTATAGACCAGTTCACATTTGAAGTATTTCCCGCTACACCTACGCAAAGAAGCAAGGCCGTTTTTTTATTTGACCCCGAAGGGGATTCTAAGGCTCTGTTAGAACGCTTGGGCTTTAGGGTCATTGATTGGACGGGAAAACCTTCCTTGAGTAATGTTCTCGTTATTGGGCGAAACGCGTTGTCCAACGGTGAAGGGCTACCAGGCTCGATCCGCGAATTTCTTTCTGTCGGAGGCAGAGTACTGTTATTAACCCAGAACCCTGATTGGTTGACCCGCAATTTTTCGTTAGAAATCATTAAGGGTGCTAAACACCGCTTTTGGCCCATTGTCACCCAAAAGAAGCATCCCGCTTTGCGAGATTTGGAGGATAAAGACTTCTCGTTTTGGAACGGCAGGGGGGCTTTGTTGGAAAATGAACAAGGGAATACAGATATTTGGCTAGAGTCCAATGATTCAGATTTCTTGCCGTGGGTTTGGCAATACGGAAATTTAGGCAGTGTTTCTAGCGCGCCTATATTCAAGCCCGTTGTAGGTGGATGGGTGCCTGTAATCGAGGGGGGGGAGAATTTAGTGTGGACACCGCTTTTGGAAAAACATTTTGGCAAGGGGCTAATGCTGCTTTGCACGCTAGACTTGGAAAATCGAGGAAAAACGGATCCTGTAGTAGACCGATTGATGGTCAATATGGTGGATTATCTCGATAGCCAAAAGGAAGATACTCGCCCGCGCAATATCTATTACATAGGCGGTAGAGAAGGTCAAAAACTGCTTGACCACCTCAGCCTGAAATACGTGCCACTCAATCGGTTGCCTTCGATGCCGGCAATTATTGTTGCTGATGAAACCTTTGAAGCTTCAGAGAAGGCTATCAACGGATTCTTAGATATTGGTGGTCAGTTTGTTTTTCTTGCCCGAAAGAGTACGCAGCTGCCTCTTGGGTTTGTCGCCAAACAAGAACTGTCTAAGGGCGCTTGGCAATTGCCTGCTTGGCCTGATCTGAAAGGAATTTCAATTGCCGATTTCTGCCTAGCGGTACCAGAAGAGTTGTTTGTCTTGCAGTCCGGTTCTGGTAAAATAGCCGCTAATGGCTTATTAGGGCTTTACGCTAATCGAACAGGGAGAGGCTATTTCATCCAAATAGATCCTCAAGCTGTGGGAAACAAGGGTAATCAGAATGGCCTGAGGGATAAGCTGGGTTTTTATCGAATTTTGTCCCTGTTTTTAACCAATGTAGGCGCGCCTTCTTTGACGGATGACCGCATGTGGGGTTGGGAAATAGGAGCCTTGGAGAGACAGAAAGAATCTCCAACACAAGAGACCCGCGCTCCGATTTCAGCAGAATCTGCCCCTGTAGATGAAAAACAAATGTATGATTACAGCCGCCAGGATAACCCCACGAGATTGGGTGTTCCTGCGAGATAATCTTGAAAATAAGTTAGAGAAGGATAAAATAAATGCCCCGATTTTTGTACCATAAATCATTTGCGCTAGATGTACCTTCGGAAACCGTCTACAAGTGGTATCAGCATCAAGGAACATTTGAAAGATTGACTCCTCCGTGGGTAAAGATGCGGGTAAAGGAATATGATGGGCTTAAGGAGGGTGTGCTGGTTAAATTTCAGATTCAAAAAGCTTTTTTCAATTTGGAGTGGCAAGCGAGGATAGAGGCTGTAACAGAAAATGCTGGCTTTACGGATAGGCAGGTGAAAGGGCCTTTTGCTTTTTGGAAGCACGAGCATGGTATCAAATATGTGGCCGATAATAAGTGCCGCGTGAATGATCACGTTCAATATGAGTTGCCCTTCGGCAAGCTGTTGAACAACAGATGGGGCAAACGGAAAGCGCAATTAGAGCTCGCTAGGCTATTTCGGTATCGAGAGGAAATTACCCGAGCCGATTTGGTTGATTTTTATAGGCCATGCGATCGCTCGATGACTTTTCTTGTGACGGGTGCTACGGGTACGGTAGGCAGCGCTTTAAAGCATTTCTTGCGCTCTCAGGGGCACGTTGTAAAAGAACTCTCATTGACGCGTCCTTACAAAGGCGCATTTTATTGGGATTATTATAAAGAAGAACCCAATCGTGAATGGTTTGAAGGAGTCGATGTCGTTGTGCACTTGGCGGGGTACCCCATTTTTTGCCGCTGGACAGCTCAGAATAAGAAAAAAATATTGGAAAGTCGTTGGACGAGTACCGCCAAGTTGGCAGACTATTTAGCAAAGGAACCGTGTAGGCCTCCTGTTTTCATATGTGCTTCTGGGATCAACTTTTATGGGACTGATAGGGATGGTGTTCTTGATGAAAAAACGCCTGGAGGAAACGGGTTTTTAGCAGAGGTGACAAAACAATGGGAAGAGGCCTGTGATCCCTTACGGCGAGTTGGTGCTCGTGTTATTAATATAAGAACAGGAATGGTCTTAACGCCTGCTGCAGGAGGTTTAGCTGCCATGTTGCCTATTTTTCGTCTGGGCCTAGGCGGTCGAATTGGTTCTGGTAAACAAATGGTGAGCTGGATAGCGATTGATGATTTAGTGGACGCGATTTATTATATGTCCACTCAGGGTTCTATAGAAGGCCCTGTTAATGTATGTGCCCCTGAAAGTCTTACTAATAAAGCATTCTCGGATACTCTGGCTGATAGATTGGGGCGCATCGCGATACTTCCCCTCCCTGAAATTATGGCCAAACTGTTCATGGGAGACCTCGCTAAAGAAACCGTCTTGGCTAATCTGAAGGCTACCCCTAAGGTGTTACTCGAATCCGGATATCGATTTCGTTATCCTCGTTTAGAAAGCGCTTTAGCACATTTGGTTGTATAACGCGGCCTTCACTATATATATTGCCTTTTTCTGTAAATGGAACAGAATACTTGATTATGAAAGCTGGGATTTTAGGTTTACCAAATGTAGGAAAAAGTACTTTATTTAATGCGTTAACACGCACGAGAAAAGCAGAATCTGCCAATTATCCGTTTTGCACGATTGAGCCTAATGTTGGCATCGTTGTCGTGCCTGATTGGCGTTTGGCGCGTTTGACACAGATTGTTAAGCCAAAGGAAGTGGTGCCTACAGCTATTGAGATTGTCGATATTGCAGGCCTTGTCAAGGGAGCAAGCCAGGGGGAGGGTTTAGGAAATCAGTTTTTAAGCAATATACGCCTCATGGACGCACTCATACACGTTGTACGTTGTTTTGAAGATGATGATGTGATTCATAACATGGGCTCTGTAGACCCGATACGAGACATAGAAGTGATTTCAACCGAATTGATATTATCGGATCTGCAATCCGCACAAGCTCAATTGGATAAAAATATTAAACGCGCACGTGGACCAGATGCGGAAGCCAAGGCAAATGTCGCTTTATTAACCCGTCTTTTAGATCACTTAAATGAAGGTAAACCCGCAAATATCCTTTCAATAGAACCTGAGGAATTGCCACGATTGAAGCAGTTTAATTTATTATCATCAAAGCCGATTGTGTACGCCTGTAATGTGGCTGAAGATGAGTTGGAAGACGCGGACCAGAAGAACCCTTATGTTCAGCAAGTAAAGGCATACGCGAAAATGCACCATGATGCCAATAGCTGTGTGATTTCCGCCAAAATCGAATCGGACCTCGTAGACCTTGCCCCTGAAGAAGCAAAAGAATTTTTAGCCGAATTAGGCGTTGAGGATAGTGGCGTTTCCCAGCTTATTCGTGCAACCTACGATTTACTAGGCTTGGCCAGTTATTTTACCGCCGGTGAGAAAGAAGTACGCGCATGGACGTTTGTGAAAGGAATGAAGGCTCCCGAATGCGCGGGTATTATCCATACGGACTTTCAAAAGGGGTTTATCAAAGCAGAAGTTGTTTCTTTCGAGGATTTAGACAAATACGGCAGCTACAGTGCCGCACGCGAAGCCGGCCGATATCGCCTGGAGGGCAAAGAATATCCGTTTAAAGACGGCGATGTGGTGTTGTTCCGCTTTAATGTTTAGCGCTATAACTGTTTTAAAAAAAGCTTTTAAATTACGTCCAATTTAGGGGATAATGTTCTTGTAACCCATTTATCCTAAAATTTTGACTATATGAAACTAGGAGTGAATATTGACCACTGTGCTACCTTACGACAGGCGCGGTATAAGGATTACGCGCGTACAGCGGGACACATGGTGGAGCCTGATCCCGTGGCATTGGCGACTATCGCAGAACACGCAGGCGCAGACGGTATAACCGTGCACTTGCGGGAGGACCGCCGCCATATCCAGGATGAAGACGTACACCGTCTAAAAGAATCCTTACAAACACGAATGAACCTGGAGATGGCCTGTACCGAAGATATGATTTACGCTGCCTCTAAAATTATGCCTGAGTACGTTTGCCTTGTTCCGGAAAAAAGGCAAGAGGTGACCACTGAAGGAGGGCTGAACATTTTAGCCCAGGAACACAAAGTGCTTAAGGTAGTGAAAGACCTCAGTAACATGGGTATTACCGTGAGTCTCTTTATTGACCCTCATCCGGAAGATATTAAAAAAGCAGCCGATATTGGTGCTCCGGTAGTAGAGCTACATACAGGCGCTTTTGCGAACAAATACTACACGCCCGATCGTCAAAAAGAATTGAACCGATTGATCGAGGCAGCAAAGCTTGCGCATGATCTTGGGTTGATCGTAAATGCCGGGCATGGGATTAATTATGTCAATATAAACGACATTAAACAGATCCCTCACTTGCACGAGCTCAACATAGGGCACAGCATTATTGCTAGAGCTCTTTTTGTTGGACTGGGCGAAGCAGTAAGAGAAATGAAAGCTCTCATGAGAGCCTGATAAGAATGGTTGCTTTATGATTTTCCCCCTCTCCCACCCCGTTTTAACCTGCGCTGAATCAGGCTGCTTTGAAGAGAAGCTTTTGGGTGGTGATGAAAATGGCATCTTGGCGGCCATGAAAAAAGCGGGCCAGGGCGTAGGGCTCGGGATTCTGCAAGATTTTCAGGAAATTAAACCGTTTCCGCAAAACGCAAAAGTCCTTGTCTTAAGTGGTAAAGGCCATAACGGTGGGGATGCGCTTATAGCTGCCCATACCATTTTAAGACAACACCCCCAAGTAGTGGTAGAAGTGATGTTTGTCTTTGGCAAAGATGACCTTAAGCATCTTGTACAAAAAGCATTTGATGAGCTTAATCAAGCAGGCAAAGTGACTGTATTGGAAAACGTTTTATGCGATACTTCGTATGACGTGTGTATTGATGGCGCACTGGGAATGGCCTTTCATTTACCTCTCAAAACAGCTTTCGTTGCCTTATTGGAAAAAATAAACCAACACCCGAATATTCTCCTGCGTGCCGCAGTGGATTTGCCTAGCGGATTAGGAGACGAGTCTGCTAATATCGCATTTCGTGCGGATTTTACCTACGCGACCGGGATTGCCAAGAAACCTGTTTTTGAAGAGAAAAATAAGCAATTTGTAGGGCGTATTCGATATTTGGATATAGGATTTTTTCAAAACAGCCAGCCGGAAAGCGAACAGAATATTTTATTACCTGGAGTGTTAGACAAACTAAGGCGCTTGCGGGATCCTCAATCCTATAAACGTACGTATGGCCATTTGTTTATTGTGGCTGGGTCTAGACGTATGCCAGGAGCGCTATTGATGGCAGTAAAAGCTGCGGTTCATTCCGGTGTTGGTCTGGTGACAGTTATAGCTCCTGATTCTGTGGCCAGGAATTGTGCGCCCCACGTTCCTGAAGCTATGTGGCTCCCTTGCCCCGAAACGAGTGATGGCTGGTTCTCGGTAGAAGGAAAGGCAATCATTTTAAAAACACTAAGCTCGGCCAGCGCAGTACTAATCGGCCCCGGGATCGGTCGAGAAGATGAAACGAAACAGTTGTTTGCACAATTGGTACGCGATATTAAATGTCCGATCGTGATAGACGCAGATGCCTTGATGCCGGAAATAATCGATGCGCTTGCTGGAGGCCAACTCGGTATTATTACCCCTCATTTGGGTGAGTTTAATAGAATTAGACAGACTGCGGATGAAGCCTATTCATTTGAAAAATTGGCTTCCTATTCGAAAAACAATCCGTTGGTAACCGTTCTAAAAGGGTCAATTACCAAAGTAGCCTATCAGGGAAAAGTATATCTAAGTCCCTTTGGGGGGCCGGTGTTGGCTAGAGGGGGAAGTGGTGATATCTTGTCCGGCTTGTGCGGAGGATTATTAGCACAACAACCTTCCGAGGCGCTAAATGCAGCTTGCCAAGCAGTTGTTTTGCACGGGTCCGCGGCAGACGCGATGGCTCGAGAGCGAGGGCAGACGGGTATTAGCACAACAGAGATTATCCCTTATCTGAGTAAAATTCTTCATGGATAGGGCATTTTTTGCTTAGGTTTACTGAAGTACGTGCTATTATGAGCACCATGTCTCATCCCCTTACCCGAGAAAACGCATTTTTAGCGTTAAACGCCCTCCCTCATGTGGGCCCTATAACCGTTCAGAAGCTAATGGAGGTTTTTGAAAATGACCCCGTTAAAATCTTAAAAGCGCAAGCCGATGAGTTGCAGGGCATCGAAGGTGTCGGCAAAAGCATTATAGAAACGATTACGCATTGGCGGGATCATTTTGATTTAGAAAAAGAAGCGGCTAATATGCAAAAACTAAACGTGCAGTTTATTTCGAGCACGCATGAAGACTATCCTCCTTATTTAAAAGAGATATACGACCCCCCTATCGGCCTTTACTGTAGAGGGAGCTATCGGCCCGGCCTAAGAAGTGTGTCAATCGTGGGGAGTCGTAGATGTTCGCTCTATGGCACGAAAATGGCAAAAGAACTAGCGGCACAATTAGTTCATTTAGGTTTTTGCGTAATCAGTGGAATGGCTCGGGGGATCGATACTGCCGCGCATGAGGGTGCTCTGGATGCTGGAGGAAAGACTGTGGGCGTATTTGGCTGTGGTGTTGATATCATTTATCCGCCGGAAAATTTTTCGCTGAGTGAGCGTATTAGGGAGCATGGGGCGCTCGTTTCCGAATTTAAACTAGGCCAACGAGCCGATAAACGTAGTTTTCCGATGCGTAATAGAATTGTTTCCGGAATGTCTCAAGCCGTCATCGTGGTGGAAACGAATTGTAATGGGGGGAGTATGATCACCGCTCGCATGGCTGGCGAGCAAGGAAGACAAGTCTTTGCTGTTCCGGGTAGAGTCGACCAGGCCTCCAGTAGCGGTTGCCACCAATTAATCCGAGATGGCGCGGTTTTACTCAGAAGTATCGATGACCTTCTCGAGGAATTGAGCTACTTGCGTCAGGTGGAGTTTAACTTTAAGGATAACGCAAACGATTCCCCTCAATTGGGCAAGCAAGCTAGTATGGGAGCTGCTCCAAATTATTCCACTCAGGAAACTTTGATTTTGAAAAATCTAATGGGTGAAAAGCCGTTGACGATCGATGAAATCTGTACGCGAACACAGTTGGCATCCAAGGATGTTACTTCTACCTTGATGCTTTTGGAACTAAAAAAAGCTCTGGTGAAACGAGCTGATGGGACGTTTGAGGCGGCTTAAGGGCTCAACCCGGAGGCCACATCATGCCGCGGCCACCTAGTAGGTGGACGTGTAAGTGGGGAATAGTCTCGCCACCATGAGGGCCGTTATTGATAACAACGCGGTAGCCCTTCTGTAGATTCTTTTCTGCTGCTTGTTGTTGGGCAATGAAAAGTAAATGGCCTAAGAGTGCTTTGTCAGATTCCTCGATTACGGATAAACGTGGCAGCGGTTTTTTAGGTATGATCAGTAAATGTGTCGGTGCCTGAGGGCTAATGTCCTGCAATACAAAGCAAAGATCATCCTGGTATTCGATTTTTCCTGGGATTTCGCCATCGATGATTTTTTGAAAAAGCGTTTTACTCATAGTTAGGGGCATAGCTAGTTATCGTTTAAGGAGTGAATTTCCTTAGCGAGTTCTGTGATGTCTCGAAAGTCTTTATAGACACTGGCGAAACGCACATAGGCAATTTTATCTACCTGCTTGAGTTGGTTCATGATTTCTTCGCCAATACGCACGCTGGGGATTTCCGCTTCGAAAAGGGTCTGTAAACGATCCGTGATCGCACTGGTAATGCGCTCAATTTGCTCGATGTTAATGGGTCGTTTTTGAGCCGCCTTTTTAATGCCGTTGATGATTTTAGTACGGTCGTAGTCTTCACGACGACCATCACGTTTAGTTACAACAAGTCCTTCACGAATTGTCTCCTCAAGCGTACTAAAACGCTGGGAACACTCCGGGCACTGACGCCGCCGGCGTATGTTGGTGTTGTCTTTATTTGAACGAGAATCAACAACCTTAGTGTCTGGATGCAAACATTTTGGGCAACGCATAGCGTTATATATTCAGGAAATTTTGTATAATACGCAAGCCTTCTTCCGTCGCATAGGATTCCGGGTGAAATTGAACGCCGTAGAGCTGAAATTTTTTATGTTGAATGGCCATCACTTCGCCTGCGTCTGTCCACGCGGTCACATCAAGGGAATCCGGTATAGATTCTTTTTCTAGAATAAGGGAATGGTAGCGAGTGGCTTGAAAGGGACTGGGGATTTTTTCAAACAATGTAGAGCCATTGTGCTGTATCGAAGAGGTCTTGCCATGCATGGGGTTTTTGGCGTGGACAACCTTGGCCCCCATGAGCTGGCCGATGGCTTGATGTCCGAGGCAGACTCCTAAAATCGGAACCTTGCCCATGAAGTAGTTAATTAAATCAAGGCTCGAACCCGCATGATCCGGGTCTTTTGGCCCAGGGGAAATGATCATGCGGCTCATTGGAAGGCCCATTACTCTTTCCACGGTAATTTTATCATTACGAAAAACGATCGGATCAAAGCCCAGTTTACCTACGTATTGTACGAGGTTATAGCTGTAAGAATCGTAGTTATCGATGATTAAAATCACTGTGTAAATGGTGCCAGAAGAGCGACTTTTTGCCAAACAAAGATTTAGTCAGAATTAAAATATAAGCAAAAGATTTGCTAAAATCAGTAAAATATGGTTATCTTTTTGCTAGTTTTGGGGATTTTAATATAAAGTATACTTTTAATTGTATTATGTTTGGGAATATTGGCCGAAAGAGTTTAGGGTGCTTGCTGGGATTAATGATTGTTATAGGGACCGCATCAGCGGTGCCTTTTTCTGGTACTGTCGTGGATACGGGTGCGGCTTCTGTGTTGACGGTTAAACCGGATGATGGAACCGTTTTCGGTGAGGAAATGCGAGTGGAGGTGTCTGCCGGAGATGCCAAGATCGGCTATCTCAATGAATGGGTGAGGGGTAATTTGCTTGAAGGCAATAATGGGTGGTACTTAGACAGTATTTGGCCGGGATATGGTAAAAATGAGGCTCAGGCAGAGGTCCTGAATAGAAAATTGTGCGCTGCTGCTGCTCATAAAAACCTAGGAATGCCTATCAAAGAAGGAGAAATTATTCCCGATTTTGCCTTGTTTAACCAAAAGGGTGAGGTGGTGTTCGCAAAAGATTTACGTGGCAAAACGGTCGTCATGACTTTTGTGTTCTCTCGCTGTGCAACGCCAACCATGTGCCCATCTAATCTTGCTAGAATGATGCGTATGCATCGGGAGGTTAATACTATGGGATTGAAGGATGTGTTGTTTGTCTTAATGAGCTTTGACCCGGATTATGATACTCCCGGGGTTCTCAATGCCTATGCGAAAAGCCATCGTATCGATAATGATGATTTTATGCTCCTAACGGGTGACAGGCCGGTAATAGACGCTTTGATGAAAGAGTTTGGCGTTTTTGTCGTACCCGCGGAGGGAACGATCAGCCACACTTCCGTTGCGGTGATTGTGAACAAGCAGGGCGCGTTGGCGCATCGTAAGGCAGGTTTCCGCTGGAATGTACGGGATTTCGTAGATCGAGTGAAGTTGATCAATTAGGTTTCTGAAGATTGGAAGCTTGACTTTTGGGTAGAAATAGGATGTTATATCATCATCCTGTGTGGTGGTTGTAGCTCAGTTGGTTAGAGCACTGGATTGTGATTCCAGGGGTCGCGAGTTCAAGTCTCGTCAGCCACCCCATTTTATTTTGAGGAAAAAATATTTCTTTAAATAATAATCACAAACCGTTTAGGATGACACGAGATGATAGCGTTTCAATGCTTCTTTTTCGGTCGTTGTCATGTGCATTTCTCGAATGATGGCAAGTAACTGATCCACGTTTGGCTGTATGCCGTTATCGAGCTCTACTTTATGGCTCGTGTTAAGCCGGATCATTTGAATGTTTTGGCGCAGTTTGTCTGCGTATTGAGGGACAATAAGCTGGAAACGTGCAGGGGTTAAATAATTAGCCTTTGCGATAATGTTTTCAATAGAGCCGTATTCTTGGATCCATTTTTGGGCCGTTTTTGGGCCCACTCCCGGAAGTCCTTCAATATTATCAGCGGCATCACCTATAAGGGCTAAGTAATCTACTATTTGATGCGTTTCAACGCCAAATTTTTTGGGTACACCGGCAACATCCAGCTTTCTCCAGCCTAGCTTGGGATTAGCGGTTGGTGGTGGAAGCAGTTGTTCTATATTGCTCGTCAGACACTGGGCGAAATCCTTGTCTGAGCTGACGATGTAGACAAAGTCCCCTTTTTTCGCAATTTCTTTGGCCGCAGCGCCCACGAGATCGTCTGCTTCAATACCATTTTCCTCAATGAGCGTATACCCTAGGGCTCGAGTAAGCTCTTTTAAATAAGGAATTTGTTGCTGAAGCGGCTCTGGCATCTCCGTCCTATGGGCTTTATAGGACGGGAGGAGTGCGAGGCGTTCCGTAGAGCCTCCAAGATCGAAAAATATGGCAACGTGGTCCGGTTTTTCCATGTCCTCTAATTTCCACATGGTACGTACCCAGCCATGGATAGCACCGGTTGGAAAACCATCCTTGCGGGTGAGCTCCGGTACCGCGTAATAACTGCGAAAAGCCATATTAAAGCCGTCAATTAATAACCATTTTGCCATGGGTCTATATAATCCTAATTTCTCTTTTTGGTAAACGCTTTAAAGCGCGCTGCCCGAAATTCGGCTGTTGAGGCCTTCGGGCGTGACGATTTTAGCATCTTGAAAAATAGCGTTTTGAGGAACATTTCTCAACTGCTGGTTTTCCAGCCCGCCGCCCGCGGAAACCATATTAGCAGTAACGAATATCAGCAAATTGCGCTTTTGGTTGGTTTCTCCTTTAGACCTAAATAGTCTGCCAACACCTGGGATATCTCCCAAAATAGGCACTTTGTCCCGAATGCTTTTGATTTCTTCTCGCGTAAGGCCGCCCATGACGACTGTTGCGCCATCGTGTATCGTGACTTCCGTTTCAATTTCTCGCGTAGAGAAAATGGGTTGGAAAAATCCGGACGGTACCTCAACCATATTCCTGGCGCCGGCAAGCGCGACACTCTTACCGCCATATTCTACGAATCCCTCAAATTCCGTTACCTTAGGATCCAATCGAAGTGTAATGTTACAGTTGTCATCCTCAACGGTAGGGGTAACTTCCATCTCAACGCCCACGTTCTTATCCACAAAATCTCTTGGTGTGCCCGCTGTAATCGTTACGCCTGCGGACGTATTGGCGGCATTGAGACCGGCCATGCCAACATCAGACTGTATGTCGCCATAGGACTGCGGATAACGAAGTACTTGGGCAACCGTTATTTTGGCTGTCTTACCGGAAAGAACCGTGACTTTCGGCGCACTCATGAGATCCGAGCCGGTGTGCTGCTCTAGTGCGTTGATTAATAGTCGTACTTGCCAGTCTTCTATGATTCCTAGAAGCCCTGCGGCGAGGGTTGTGTTTGTGCCCAAGTTGACCGAATTTGGAAACGTGGGCGGTGCATTGCGAATAATGTGTGGCTCGGATCGGCCATCGATTAAGATTTGGCCGGTGCCTGAACTGCTGCTCGTAGCGAAAGCATTTGAAAGGCTACGCAGATTGTTGGAGTCTCCTAAATACGTGCGGGCAAAACGCTCATTAGCGTAGTTATTTTGGTGAATGCTCCACTTGAATCCAAGTTCTTCTAGCGCGCCTTGTTGAACTTCTAGGAATTTTGCCTCGATTTCCACTTGTTTCGTTTGCTTATAGCGCACCAATATATTCCGCATTTTTTCCAGATTTCGCAGGGTATTGGTGGCTATGATTTGAGTGCCGTCAAAGGCAAATACGGCTCCTTCCGGTCCACCGGAAGCTTGTTCAAACGGCACACCGGCGCGGCCAAAGAAGTTTTTCAAGCCTTGCTCTTCTTCTAGTTGAGAGATTTCGGATGCTTTGCTGCTGCTTTTCTTTCCAATTAATTTTATGACCGTTGCGCGGCTGATTGGCAGAAAATCTGTATTTAAATGAATAATAGGCCCTTCGGCTTTTTGAACCGTGATGACATCCTCTTCAATATCATACTGGTAGTGAACGGATCGCGTGATCAGGTCCAGTGCCTTGCCTAGGCTTAAGTTACGCAGATGAATCGTAACTTTTGGGTCATCGGCAATGGCATTTAATAGCACAATATTAATGCCCTTAAGGCCGTCTGCGGGATCAAATTTTTCCGAAAGCTCGGATAAAGAAAGAATCACTTGGCTAAGGGGGGCGTTTTGAAACACAATTTTAGGGATAATGATTTGGGACATTTTCTCCAATAGCGGATTTCTTTCAATAATTTCGATCTCAGCTGTGGCGATAGGAATCGCTTTAGGCCTTTCCCAACTGATGTCTACTTCCTGAATCATTCCCGCGCGTGTTTCTATATAATCCTTGTCCGCGGGGTTTATCGCATCTTCAACGCGTTTCAAATACTTTTTCGCGGTTTCGTTTTCGGGGTCTATCTCGAGTGCCTGTGTTAAAGAATCTTTAGCCGCTAAATAATCACCGACTGAGTATTGTGCTCGTCCCCTAAATAGATACTTCTTTAGCTCTTGAGCATTCTCCTGCTCCTCTTCTGTTCCGTGGGCAAAAAGCCCCAGTGCAAAAATAAAAACACTTAGGGTTATGAGGGTTTTAGCTCTCTTCATATGTGGTATTAATTTTTTGGGCGATAAAAGTTTCGTTGTCTGCACGCGAATATGTCCCGTGAGATTGATTAGGCGTATAGGGTGCTACCTGATGTTCAAGATCGTTTTGCTCATCATAAAAAACTGCTATTTGGGGAACGGTGCTGGTGCTTTCTGCTCTTGTGAGATGCGAAAAGTAAAGATCGGTTCCAGCGATGCGATTGCCTTCCTTTAGGTAAAGTAATTCGTGAGTGGTATTTGATTGAATAATGACGGTCGCAGAATCGAAACTTAAAATATCTTCGCTCAGATACCCCATAAGCGTGTATTGGGAGTCCAAGGTATTGAAAGGGCTCTCGGGCGCTTCTTCATTATTAGAGACTCTTTTTTTTAGCAAAAAATAAGTTCCTGCGTCTTCATCTTTTGTGATTAACGGTGGGCTAAAGAAGTGATGCGTGGCGTGAATTGCTTTTTCTTTGTGGATAATCGAGGGGCTAATTTTTTTTGTAGTATTAAAATCGATACAGTTGATTAGGATAGAAAAAAGCGTATTATGCGGTTTGGTGACGACCTGTCCCCAGTCTTTGGGTAGCGAAAATGGCTCGTTGTCTATACTGGCGGGGAATGTCTTGATCTCTGAAATGATGCAGGGCATTTGCATCGCAGTCATCGTGTCAATAAACTGGACGGCTGTGTGAGTGTCTCCAGTAAATTGAATTTCTAAGGTCTCCTCATTCTTGATAAGGCTGCTCGCTTCACGATTTTTAGTGTCAGAGGAAGCTTTTTTTATATTAACGATTTCGGTGGGTTTGGCTCTTAATAGCGCTTGGCTTATTTGTGGAACACACCTCGCTAACCCTGTGTTTTCTTCTGTGATCAATGCAGCGTAGCTACCTATGAACTCGTTCCCTAAAAGAACATTTTCTTCGTTAGCGAG
Organism: Verrucomicrobia bacterium CG1_02_43_26; assembly: GCA_001872735.1. Taxonomy (NCBI): domain Bacteria; kingdom Pseudomonadati; phylum Verrucomicrobiota; species Verrucomicrobia bacterium CG1_02_43_26. The sequence goes on from MNWT01000006.1 coordinate 176,842, forward strand.
ATCAAGAAGTCTATTCTTTTCCTTTTCAATCTGAAGCCAATTAACGCCAGAGGGCTCATGTGTATTTTTTTCTTCATCTGATTCACTGAAGAATTCAGCCACGTGGCGTGAAATTGTTTCATTTATCGAGTCTCTTTGCGCGCTATGGTCTGGGAAATTTTTTCTCTGAAGCACGGCTAACTCGGTTGATGCCTTGTGTAGGCTCGTATTCGTTTTAGTGAGCTTTTTGTAGTTATAGACCGTAATCGCACTGCTCGTAATGATCGCTAGGAGCAAGATGGCTGACAGTACTTTTTTGGTTAACGCTGTCATCGCACTAGTTCTGTAGGCCTACTCGAAGGGCTAATGTGGTGATTTCAGAATCGTGGCCTTCAATAGAAAGCGACAACAGAGATCCTTTACCAAATGCTCCTTCCATGTCGTCGGCCATTTTTTGGATAGTTGATAAATGTTCTTCCTTGGTCTTGCCTAACGAAAGCATTTTGGTGCGTAACAGAATCGCATTCTGTGCCGAGGGAGCCATTGTTAAGCTTTCAATCCAGGCAAATGGGTGTTTTTTGAAAATTTCTTCTAGCGAAGACATGCGTGATTTCCAGGAGCTTTTAGCGATTGCAAGCGCGGACCACTCTTTTTGTTCATCTGCAAGGGCTTGAAGCTCCGATTCTAGTTGAATAAAAACGGCCTCTTGCTGCTTGATTTTATCCATGCAGGCTTTCACATCATTTTCATTTTCTAAAGCCAGATCTAGGCGATTGCTCACCACTACTTGTATCGAAAAAACAATCACAAGAACCGCGGCCGCAGTTGCAATCCAAGTGTTATAAAAGCTTTTATTTGAACGGGCGTTTGGTGACGTTAAGTTGAAAAAAGCTGCTTCCTTGGTGAGTATGCTGGCTCCAATAAGTTTAGAAATAACGGTGTTTTTATTAACAAGTTCTAGCGTCTTTTTTAGGCACACGTTGCCGCCTTTTGAGAAATCAAAAGTGTTGTTCTCGTCATCCGTAATTTTATAAAGCTTATTCGGCAAAGGGTAGCCCGTGTGTTTTTGAAATTGATCGCGTATTCGTGAAAATTCATTTTCAGGATCAAGTGTTTGGCTTGGGTTAACTCCTTTCCTGGCATAAAAACCCCTTTTGTAGTTGATGGTTATAAGGGTTTCGTTCGGAGCAGTTCTTACGATAAGGCAATCTTCCTCTCCCATCACGTAACGTGTGCTGTAATAATCTAATAAGGAGGCGGGCAGGATACCGGCTAGGGTTATGCCTGATTTTTTAAAGCCATGGATGAAATCACGGGCAAGCGTTCGTTTAATAGCGTAAAAATGGACATCTTGCCAAGGCTCGCCTTCGTGCACACAGGTTTGCCCCAGGTAAACATCATCCAGTAGGTAGGGCAGTCGTTGTTGAATTTCGTGTTTCAGAATTGTTTTTTGATGGCGTGCTTGAACTTTGGGTACGCGCATCCATTTGAAAAACTCATATTCTAAGGGGAGTACTGCGTAAGTTTTTCCGGGCATGTTTAATTTACCCCAGTTGGCCTCAATGTATTGGGCGGCCATTTTTAACCAATCATCCGCAGTGGTCGCGAGGCTGTTAAATGGAATTTCCCGCCATGCCTCTACGCTCAAGCTACCTTTTGTGTTGTATACCGTTCCAATTCCTATAAAGGAAGGGTCGCAAATGAGGATATTTACTGTATCACGGAATAACATTAAGGGGGCGCTTGGGTTCGGGGAATGAGATAACTCAAAAATACTATCAGTAGGCACCCGGTACGCAAACATTTTCTAGATAGAGCCTTGCTGGGTAGCGAGACCAATGGGCTATTATCCTTGACCCCGAATGCCTTACGTTTCATCATAAAAGCCTTATGGATACCAATACACGTACAATGCCAACAATGGATAATATAGTAGCCTTATGCAAACGCCGCGGGTTCATTTTTCATTCTTCAGAGATTTACGGCGGTATAAACGGTTTTTTTGATTACGGTCCTATGGGCTCAGAGATGCGTCGTAATATTAAAAATGCTTGGTGGCAGGATATGATTCAGGAGCGGGATGATATGGTCGGACTGGATTCTTCCATTATCATGCACTCCAATGTATGGAAGGCTTCCGGCCACATCGAAGGATTTTCAGATCCTATGGTGGATTGCAAAGAGTCTAAATTGCGTTACCGCGCGGACCAATTATTCTTCGCTCCTGTCAGTGTAGATGATGATGTTATCGGTTACGTGAGTGTTCTGGAATCTGGCACGATGCAAGAAGAGGCAGACAAAGCCGCCGAAGCACTAAAGCGTAAGCTCGCTAAACAGGGATCATTGAAGGCGGTTGCCTTAAAACCGTTTACCGAAGCTAAGCCAGAGGAGTACGAGCTTGTCCCCTCCCCTGCTACGGGAAAACCGGGCTCATTGACGGCTCCTAGGGATTTTAATTTAATGTTTGAGACGAGTGTTGGCGCTATGCGTGACGAGTCTTCTATCGCCTATTTAAGACCAGAGACCGCTCAGGGTATTTTCGCGAATTTCAAAAACGTGGTTGATACAACTCGCGTGAAGGTGCCTTTTGGTATTGCCCAAATCGGTAAAGCTTTCCGCAATGAAATCACGCCGCGCAATTATATTTTCCGCTCTCGTGAATTTGAGCAAATGGAGATCGAATACTTCATTCCCCCACAAGATGATGCTTGGGAAAAGTTCCATCAGGAGTGGGTTGATGCGAGTATGGCTTGGCTCGTTAATATGGGCTTGGATCCTAAATTATTAGATAAAGAGGTACACTCAGTTGATAAACTAGCTCACTACGCAAAAGCTTGTACCGATATCGTGTTCCAGTTTCCTTTCGGAAAACAAGAACTCCAAGGCATCGCGGCTCGGGGTAACTATGACCTTATGCAGCACCAGGAGCATAGCGGTAAATCGCTTGAGTATTTTGATGAAATTACAAAAGAGCGCTACGTGCCGCATGTGATTGAGCCTTCTATCGGGGTGGATCGCCTCTTCCTGGCACTCATGTGCTCGGCTTACCAAGAGGATGAAATTGATGGCGAAAAACGCATCGTTCTAAAATTGCATCCGCGTGTCGCTCCTATCAAGGTGGGTATTTTCCCGTTATTGAAAAATAAACCGGAGCTCGTTGCCGTGGCGGAAAAGATATACCAGCAGCTGAGAAAGCGCTGGAATGTTGCTTATGACGCTTCTGGAGCGATTGGTCGCCGTTATCGCAGAATGGATGAAGTGGGTACGCCTTTTGGTGTCACCATAGACTTTGAAACCTTAGAGAATAATACCGTTACATTGCGTGATCGCGATACTACAAAGCAGGAGCGTATCAGCATTGATGACCTTTTGCCTTTCTTGCAAGCGCGTATTGATGGTGAATAGCTGTCATCTTTAAACGTACAAAACAATTTCGGAGGGGCCTTTTTAAGGCCTCTCTTTTATTTCATGAGCAGGAGTTGCGTTTGACGTATAGTAATAATTGTTTGTACTATAACGCTATCCCCTTCTCATGAAAGAAAACAAAAACCAAACAGACCTCTTGAATGACCTTCAATCCCTTAACGTAGGCGACTTAGCTAAAGATGTCTTTGAGCTTCTTGTTGCCAATCAAAAGAAGTTTGCAGTTGCTGAATCTTGTACGGGTGGGCAATTAAGTAACGTAATCACAAACATACCGGGTATTTCTGCTGTCTATGCGGGAGGGGTTTGTTCTTACATGAATGATATAAAAATCAATGTCTTGGGAGTGCCGGAAGATGTGATTGGTCAATTTGGCGCGGTCAGTGAAGAGACGGCTCTTGCAATGGCAACAGGGGTTGCCAGGCTTTTTCGTGTGGATTACGCGGTAAGTACTACCGGCTATGCAGGGCCGGAGGGTGGAGATGCTCGTAACCCCGTTGGTACGGTTTGTGTCGGGGTTTATTCTCCGAAATCCGAATATGTGCGGAAATTTAAGTTTTCGGGGAATCGGGAGGCGATCAAGGCCAGCGCGGTTAAAGCGGCTCTTGTCTTGTTAATTGAAGCACTGCAGGCGTGAGGAATTAGGGATAAATCTTTATCGTTTGCATTGGCGATGGGATGTTTTAGGATAACTCATTAAGTTTTTTAAATAGTTTATAATATGGCAAAATCGGCATGTGCGTTTATTTGTGGCAATGATGACTTCCTGGTCGATCGTGAGGCGGAGCGTATTTATAAGGAACATACCCAAGGTTCTGAGGGTTCTTTTTCAAACGAAACCATTAGCGGAAGCGTAAACAATATGTCCGATGTCGAGGCCATTGTGAAGCAAGTCCGCTTAGGCATGCAATCTATGTCTCTTTTTGGGGAAGATAAGGTGATATGGATTAAGGGGGTTAATTTTTTGGCAGATACCCCGACTGGTCGAGCCGAGGGTACGAAAACACTTGTGGAGGATCTTCAGCAATTGTTATCAAAAATCCCTGCCGGAGTCTTTGTCGTCATTTCAGCTTGCCCGGTAGACCGGCGAACGAAGCTTTTTAAATGGTTTAAGGATAATGCGGACTTCACCTACCTCGAGGAGCAAAAGAACAACGCGTCTGTCCATGAGGTCATCCAGTTGGAATGTAAAAAACTGGATATTAGTATCTCCGCGGAGGCCAAGGATATTTTGATCAATAAAGTGGGGGGGAGCACGCGCCTTGCTTGTAATGAGCTCCTTAAATTGGCTACTTATAATGGCGATGATAAAAATATCACACCGGCCATGGTGTTGGAGCTGGTGCCGGATTTTGGTGAAAGTGATTTTTTTGAGCCCGTGGAAGCCTTTTTCTCCGGTGACACTGCCTGGGCGTTGGATTCCCTCAATCGTTACTTTTTTAACAACAATGATGCTCGCCCTATTATAGCATCGTTGCAAAATCGTAATCGTTTGCTCATTCAGTTGAAAATCCTTTTAGAGGCACAAGAAATTCGATTTGATAACCGTGGTGGCTTGGATAAATCCGCTTTTGATCGTGCTAAGGACGCGTATGCCAAGTATTTTGATGGCACAGATGCAAAGAGCAGCTATAACGTGTTTACCCAAAATTTGTGGTACCTGGGTAAATTAGCTCAATCTACGCGGCAATTATCCATGAAAAGGTTGATCGATTTTCAGTCCGCTTTCCTTAAGGCCTTCGAGCAATTAATATCCTCGTCTGCGCCGCAAAAAACGATCCTGGAAACTCTCTTTTTAAGCTGTCTGGCTGAGTAATGAAGGGGTGCTCGCCGGTTATACTAAACGCGGAAGCCTTCAATCAATTGCTCAATTGTCTTAATCGTACGCGTTAAATAATCAATTTTAATGCGCGCGAGGTCGACAAGTTGCATGTATTGCTCGATAGACTCTGCGATATCATTCGCATCATCACCGTTACTCTTTAGGTAGATCTGGTTGCACTCAACTAAAAGGGGCTTGATCGTGTTATTGATGTAATCGATCACATCTTCGATCAATGTCATGTAAACAGGATCCTTTTCCAATTCAGCAGCTACCTTTTCGTATTGATCACCCATGATTATCCCTAAAAATTGAGCATTGGTGTGCGCGAAATCATTCACTGTGCGTAAGAACTTTTCATTACATTCCTGAAAACGGCTGATCTCGGGTACGATGCCATTACGCTTAAATTGTAAACTCTGGGATTCATCTCTAAATTGTAGGTTATTATCCCCTTGTGCTGCAGACTCTATGTTTGTTTTGGGGAGTGTCACGTCAAACGCATAAAGGAATGACAAATCTTGTCCACCTTGTGCTAATTTAGCCAATTCATCTGAGGTATTGTCGAATTTGATATTGAATCTTAAGTTTAACATAATTTTGACTGGGTTGTTTTGATAATTAATTTTAAAATTTAATTAAGATTTAATTATAACTAAATTATTAATAAAATTCAACTAAAATAAATTATAAGTTAATTATAAGTTCTTCGGCCAAACAAAAACCGCCCATTTCAGGGCGGTTTTTGTTTGAATTTTTTTAAGTTAGATTACAGCTACGTTCGCTTTTTCTGTTACCCAGTTGTAGACGAAATCCTCAAGGCTCTCGGAGCTATTGGGTCTGTAGACGAAATCCTCAAGGTTCTCGAAATCCTCAAGCTTCTCGGAGCTATCGGTTCTCTTGTCATATTCCTCATGCAATTTATGAAAATCAATGTTGTCAATGTTCACACCTTCATTCTGAGCCCTGGTTAATCCCTTTCGGATCTGTGTAGCTACACTGTCTTCTGTGAAGAAATTATAAATTGAAGAAAATATATCCGAGATAACAGATGAATTTTGCGTTCCCGTTTCGCTGTCTGTGGAAGTTTCTTCCCTATTCTCCTGAGGAGCATTTTTGCGGCAAAGTTCGTCGTATTTATTCTCACCAGTAGCCATTTTGTAGCCAATACAGGCTAGGGCTACGACCGCACCCGTAGCACCACCGGCCACCAATGCTCCCATTGGTCCTATAGTCAATCCCCCGATAACAGCAGCAATACCGCCTGCAGTAGCGCTTAATGTCGTGATTCTTAGCCCTGTATTGAGGCCTTCCGCTTCCGACCAGTTATAAATATCCTTTACGGCATTAGCTACCCTGCTATTTTGCATAGACTTCGTTAAGTCAGTGAGGGCTTTCCCGTTGAACAAATTGGCTATGCTCTTTGGAAGGCCTTGGAACATGAATGGATGATTGGTTTTTGTGTTAGATTGTGTTTTGTTCATAAAGTTAAATAATTAGTGATTCTTTACCTAAGTTATTATGAATTAATTATTAATATTTTCAACTTAAATATAAAACTAATTTAATTATAAGGCATTGACGCATTCGCTCACCCTATAATCGATCCTATTGCGCAAAAAAGAGCCAACCCATCACGGTTGGCCCTTAATAAAACGAAATCAATAATATAAAAACGGAAAACAGTGCTAGAATCGCACGTCTACTTCACGCTCTTCACCGGGAATGAGGCACAAGGGCTCTCCCGCGGCAGCAATTTCATCATTTTTATAGATGCGGAAGGTAACGGGCTCCTGAAGATTTGGCGCGGCCCATTGCCATTTGCCCATGCCTAAAAATTCCATGGGCATTCCTTTATCCCAGTTGAGTCCTCCGCCTTCGCCACGTATAAATGGTTTATTGCCAATCCCGAACATGCCGCGCGCTAGAACTTTGCTTAACTGGCCGCAGGCATCAACAACTGCCGTTGGGATATCTTCAGACTGGGCTGCATCATCTTCAAAGCGCTCTGCTTCTTCTGATTCCCCATCATTATATTCGGCCTCTTCGACAGTATCCGCTGCCTGGAAATCGATATCGATTAACGTTTGAACGTTTTCGTTTTGTGGCTCTGCTTCCCCGACGGAGCAATCCATATCCGCGTCGAGTTGAGGTGAACCGTTAGCCTCCTCTCTAGTGTCTACGAGACCGGCTTGCGCCTTCGGCGAGTGTTGAATGGTTCCCTCTAATACATCAACATAGCCGTCCAAGCGTTTCAGTAGGCCTTCCATATACATGGTAACCCGCTCATTACGTTTAACATGCTCATCCAAGGTGTTTTCCATGGCACGCATTTGGCTCATCAGGTACTCAACGCCTCTTGTCTGCATTTTAGCTCGGTCTTCAACTTCTTTCGCTTTCAGGCGTTCTCTCGCTTGGTGTTCAAGGACAAAGGGCATCGCGAAAAACATTGCGCCAAAAAGCACGCATAGGATGCTCCATAGTGCCATTCCGGCAGTTATAGGGCCGTTACCTTTAAAGGCAATGACACATGCCAGGAGGACTAAAAAGATATTGCCGAGGTAAAACGGCCATTTAGAGAGGGTTAGTTGCTTTTTCTTGCTCATCGTATTTAAACTGTTTGGGTTAATTTTATATAGTATTATTGTTAAAAGGGTTTAGCGGGCGCGTTCCAGGAATCCTGTCTTGCGATACACTTTGGCCAACATCTTGTAGGCTTTCTTTTGTGCTACTTCAGCACCGTCTTTTATAATGCTTTCCAGATGGGCTTTATCTTGTTTGAGCGTTTCATACTGCTTTTGTATGGGTGCCAAAAGCTCAATCACGGCTTCTGCAACCGCGGCCTTAAAGTCTCCGTACCCTTTCCCAACAAATTCTTGTTCGATGTCCGCAATGCTTCTGCCGGTTGCTAAGGACATGATCGTGAGTAAGTTGCTGACCCCGGGTTTATCGGCTGATTTCACTACCTCGGAGCCGGAATCTGTCACCGCGCCTAGGATTTTCTTGCGCAGTACATCGGGCTCATCCCACAGATAGATGACACCATGTTGATTTTTGTCAGACTTAGACATCTTACTCGTTGGATCTTGTAAGGACATGATTCGTGCCCCGTCTTCTGAAATGGCAGGCTCTGGCACTTTAAACGTGTCGGAATAATGGTTGTTAAACCGTTGCGCAAGATCTCTAGCGAGTTCTAGATGTTGCTTTTGGTCATCACCCACGGGCACAATGTCGGTATGGTATAGTAATATATCTGCGGCCATTAAAACCGGGTAAAATAAAAGACCGGCATTGATAAACGCACCCCCACCCTGGCGTTGAGATTTGTCCTTAAACTGGGTCATACGTTCTAATTGACCCAATGGGGTCATGCATCCCAGTACCCAGGCAAGCTCTGTATGTCCCGAGACATGTGATTGTACAAATATGGCGCATTTAGCTGGGTCTAACCCGCAGGCTATGTACTGGGCCACACAATCTAAGGTGTTTTTACGTAGTTCCGCCGCTTCTTGCGGAACGGTTATGGCATGCAAGTCCACAATGCCAAATAAACATTCGTTGTCATCTAAATACTCGGTCCAACGCCTAATAGCGCCTAAATAATTGCCTAAATGGAGTTTTCCTGTTGGCTGCGCGCATGTTAAAATAATTTTTTTGTCCTGTTTTCCGTCTGCCATAAAGCCCTTTATCGAATCAGTTTACTGTCTTACGGCATCCTATCAACGTTATTTTCTCCCCAAATTAGAAGTGAACTTGGGGGTGAAATGATTTTTCTTAAATTAAAATGGTCGGGCCGGTGAGATTCGAACTCACGACCCCTTGCACCCCATGCAAGTGCGCTACCAGGCTGCGCTACGGCCCGAACATAATAAAAAAGAAATGGTGCCCAAAGGGGGAGTCGAACCCCCACTCCCTCGCGGGAAGTGGATTTTGAGTCCACCGCGTCTGCCGATTCCGCCATCTGGGCATTTGAAGAGGTTCAAAGATCGCATTAATTTTTTTTAAACGCAAGCTTTGTCTTTCAAGAAGCAAAATTTTTTCGCCAGTACCCAATAGGCATCTTTTTATGTGGACATTTTTATTTAATTAGTTATAATTTATTAAAGTTAATATTAAATATTATGAAATTAATGAAATCACTTAAATATATATCTTTAACGGTCATAGCGTTTTCTGTTACGCTTTTTTCATTTGCGGGTGAAAAAACTTATACTGTGGGAGGCCATGCTGTATCGGTAAACGATCACTACCTGTCCGGCGCTATGCTGGTAGCATTACCTGCTCCTAAAATTGATAATTCCTGGTCTGCTATGGCAAAATTGCCGTATCAAGGCGTAACCGCTATGTTCAGTAGCATGCGCAGTCAATACGAAGGACAGATTAAGCAGCTAGCCAATGATATTCCTTACCTCACCTATGTGGCCAGACGCGAGTTAGACCGTAATCAGGTCGAATCAACAACGGATGCCATCAATGAATTGATCGCCAATATCCTTCACGATAAACGCAGGGCAATTGGCTACGAGTTCAAGAGTATGACACCGGATTACCTGCAGGCATCCATTTTTAAACGTAATATTAAGAAATACAACGATCCTTACGGCCCAACCATCAGCTATTTACGCGCTCAGGGTAAAAACTGGAATGATATTATCACAAGCGCATGTAAGCCAAATGGCGGTGACTTGTCTTGGTTAAATTTGGGCAAATGGTTCTAATAAGCCTTTTTCAATAACATAAAAAGCCAGAGGAAATTACCCCTCTGGCTTTTGTGTTATAAAGATTAATAGAATGACTATTCCACGGGCACAGGTGCTTCTTGTGCTGTCGCTTCTGGCTTCCCTTCTTGCTGTTGGCTTTCTCTCTCCCGCTTCGTTTCATAATAAACAATGAATAGCGTACTCGGAATAATGACAACTGCGCCTAAAAGCGTCATAAACGCCGGTACCTCTTGGAAGAACAAGTAACCGGTTATACCCGCGATCACTAGCTCAAAATAGCGGAATGGAGAGAGCGCGGATGCATCCACTGCCGCAAATGCCTTTAGTAAAAAGAATAAGAGCAAATTACCGCCACACCCTAGTCCAAAAAACAATAGCCATTGCTGGGTTGTAGGCGCTTGCCAGACATTGATCGCCGGGATAAGCCCTAGCAGCATAGTGACCAGCGCAGAATAGAACAACATGCTTAACATCGTTTCCTTAACCACAAACTTCTTATTCGTGACATCTAATGCCGCAAACATCAACGCAGATAATAGGAGCAGAAGCGTCATCGGGTTAAAGTTGCCCTCGCTTGGTTGTAATACAAGGATCACGCCCGCAAAACCCGCAATAGTAGCGATCCAGCGTTGCCATCCTACTCGCTCACTCAGGAAGAAAATGGCTAAGATCAGAACGAAAATAGGAATCGTGAAATTGATAACCGTGGCTACCGTAATCGGTACAATGGACAGGCCATAGACCCAAAGGGCTATTCCGCCATAAAGTAACGCGCCCCGCATAATATGCACTCCCGGGCGAGATGTGGAAAAGGATTTTTTTCCAAAATAGATCATGAAGGGGATTAATACGATAGTCGCAAACAAAAACCTTAAAAAGGTCACCTGCATCGCATGCATATTGCTGCCTAGGTGTTTCGTGAATACATCGTTTAAGTTACTGACCATCAGGCTGAGGGTATACCACATAATGCCTATCAGATAAGTGTACCGGTGTCTTTTATTGAGAATTTTCATAGCGCTCCTTTTTGATATATCTAGATATATTGATCTGTTGATGCTGATGGTTTTTGGGTCACTTGTCAAGCGAGCAAACAAAAAACCCAAGTTTCTTGTTTTACTTGGGTTTTTTGCTTAAATCAATGCAGTTGAGGGCACTGAAAATCTTTTTACAATCGAGGCCTGCTTAGTCTATATTTTTTTAAATGCATCGGGATTTAAAACTTCCTCTAAGAAGGTATCAATGTCGAAATCTTCAACGGATTCCGTATTGATTGCTTCGGAAAACAAATCAGGTATATTGTTTTCCGAAGTAACTTGACAAATATGTTGGGCGATTGTTTCTTCTTCTCGTTTCAGGTTAATGCCCAATTGCATTTTAAAATCATTTATGATGCCAATTTTGCGTTGCACCTTTTCTACAACCTCATTATTTTTGGCTGTCTGTAGGTACTGTTCGTGCACGATACCCAAGTTTGTTAAGAAGTCGTAATCATCCTTTGTGGCAGTATTTACATTTGATCCTTTAAGTATCCCCTTCACCACTTCTTTAAACGTAGCTTTTGGGTGAAGCCACTCGGGGTTCGACTTTTTCTTAAGGGGTTCTTTGTCTAAATGATTGTAATTGGCTGGCTTTGTTACACGTGTGCTTATTTTGTTATTCATTACTTAATGGTAGTTGTTATTATCGTGTAATATGCGGCCAGTTTTATTCATGGCAAGGTAAAACTGGTCACGAATTCGCTCATAAGCCCTTGCGTGGCCGCATTATTATTTCGCACATTGTTACAGCAATAAACTGAGGCTTACTGCTTAAGCCAATCCACGTTTGCTGTTTTCTATAAACTTTAGTACGCGTTGTACTAGAGGATGGCTATTGCTGCTATCGTTTTTAAGCGTTTCTATTGCTTGAGCCCGGTTTAGGCCCTTGCGATAAAATGTTTTGTAAATCATGCGTATGACGGCCATGTCTTCTGGGGTAAATCCAGAACGCTCTAACCCAACTTTATTGAAAATACGTACACAAGCAGGTGTGCCATCTGCAATCATATAGGGCATAACATCTTGTACGACCTTAGAGCTAGCGCCTAACATGGCATAATCTCCGATGGCGCAAAATTGATGTACACCGACGCCCCAGCCGACATTTACATTATCAGCTACAGTAACATGCCCTCCAAGCGCTGCATGGCTACTCATCACCATGTGGTTTCCCACAATACAATCGTGTGCAACATGGCTATAAGCTAAGAGCACATTGTTGTCGCCGAGGATGGTGTATTCGTCATCGTAGGTCGCGCAGTGCACGGTTACAGACTCGCGAAACACGTTTTTATTCCCGATCTTGAGCCCGGGACAGCCCCCACGGTACTTTAGGTCATGTGTTTTTGCTCCAATATAAGCATATGGAAAAACTTCATTACCCTCACCCATTTCCGTTCTGCCATCAACGGAAGCATGGTGATGTATATTGTTGTCGTTGCCAATAATTGCCTGAGGGCCAATATAGGCATATGCGCCAATAGTGACGCCTTCCCCTATTTGGGCGCCCTTTTCAATGACCGCGGTCGGGTGAATGGTGTTTGATAAAGTTGTACTAGGCATTGTTGGCATCCATTACAGTGAACATGACTTCCGCAGAAGAAACAGGCTTGCCGTTGACCTTGCAGACACATTCCGCAACCCCCAAAAGGCTTCCTCGCGCTGCTTTTTCTTTGGTCATCTTGGCGTGAATTTCTAATTGATCTCCGGGCTCCACGGGCTTCCTGAATTTGACTTTGTCGCAACTCATGAAGAGTGCCACTTTGTTTTCAGCGCTCGTGCGGCGCAACATCAGCATTCCGGCAGCTTGTGCCATGGCCTCTACTTGCAATACACCCGGCATGACGGGTTGCCCTGGGAAGTGGCCCTGGAAATAAGGTTCATTGATGGTAACATTCTTAATAGCGATAAGCTCATCATCACCCTTGATCTCGATCACGCGATCGATCATCACAAACGGGTAGCGATGTGGCAGGGTGTCCAGTACGCGGCGTATATCCAAGCTGGTTTCTGTAGCTAAAATGGTTTTGGGAAGATCGGCTTTAGCGCCTTTGCGTTTCTTATTTTCTTTTTGATTTAATAAGGCCTTGGTAAAGGCAGCATTGAGTGCATGCCCAGTGCGGACTGCTATGATGTGCGCCTTAAGGGGCATGCCTAGTAGGGCAATATCGCCAACGATGTCTAGGATTTTATGCCGTACCATCTCGTCTTTAAAGCGCAGGGGCTCTTTCGACAGGATTTTATCGCCTTTAATCACAATGGCGCAATCGAGGCTACCTCCACGTATCTTGCCCATTTGGAGCAATTTTTCAATGTCCTCGTAAATCGTAAACGTGCGTGCCGGCGCTATATCGGCAATATAGGTTTCCGGGTCAATATCTATGGAAAGATGCTGGGTGTGTATTCCACGGTCATCCGCCGATGTGCAGGTAATTTTTAACCCGTCATAGGGCAGAGCGATAATAGAACGGTTACCTTCAGAGAGGCATACAGGCTCGGTTAGCGTAAAATATTCCCGGTCTTTATCTTGCTCAACGGGTTCGGCTTGTTGGAGTAGGTTGACAAAATGTTTTGCCGAACCATCTAAAATGGGGGGCTCGGACGCATCAATTTCAATCAGGACATTATCAATGCCCATGCCGTTTAACGCACTTAAAACATGCTCAATCGTGTGCAGCTTGGTGTGCCCTGATTGAATGGTTGTTCCTCGTATCAAATCGGTTACAAGATTGACATCCATCTTGAGTTCCGGTTTGCCGTATAAATCTTTGCGACGGAAAACGATACCGTGGTCTACCGGAGCAGGATAGAACGTCATGTGGACATCTTCGCCTGTGTGCAGGCCTTTCCCGTTTATTGTGACTTCACGTAATATGCTTCTTTGCTTCATGGGCTAGCCGTTTGAAATAGAATTATTGTAAACTACTAGCCCAAAATGTAAACCCGAAAATAAATGAAGTTCGAGGATCACTGTTTGTCTTACCAATTAGCCAAAATTAATAGCGATTCCAGACTCTGTTCCATAAAGAAAGGGCTGGTGGGTTTGCTAATAGCTTTAGGAAATCCCGCTCTTTTGGCGCTTCTAGAACGATTGCTGCCATGTTTTCATGAATTTTATTAGCTTTAGAACTGTCTCTAAATAGGTTCCATGCGTCTTGGCTTTGTTGGATGGATTTAAACACATTATTCGCTAAGCTATCAGTGGCTGGAATATCAGAATTCTTTTTTTCAATCTCAAGCTGCTTTTGGAAGAACGCAAACAGGAAATCGACAAGTCGCTTTAAATCTTCGGCCGTTAACGTACCATTGATGAGTGCGGCAATAATGGCAGAGTTTGTCATCAGGTTGTTTAAAATTTCTCCTTTGGATTTTGTTCCCCAGGTAAAGCTTGGCATCACTCCATGCCCGCCTTCTCCCTTGTCGCGGCCCTTTGGCCTAGGGGCTGTTTTAACAGTGGAGAAATAATCATCCATTTCCCGTGCTCTTTTCACTAAAGCAACCTTTTCGTCATTTTGTAGCGCGTTAGTGTCCAGCTTTGTCTGGATGTTTTTGATAAATTCCTGCCAAGATCCTTGTGAACTGGATTTCCAGTTGGTGGTCACTCGTTTGATCGAGTCAATAAATTCACTATGCTCTCTTAGTGTATCTATCTTCTCTATCTCTTTTTTCTCTATCTCTATTCTCTCTTCATTTGTCCATCCAACTTCTCGTCCTAGTACTAGAGGTTTTGGATTCGGCACAAGTGGATTAATTATTTCGGAATTTGTTTTTGGCAACGGGTTAGGCCCAAAGAAGACGTCGTTCCTTTTCTTTATAGGAACAATTTGATCAACTATTGGATCTAGGGGCATCTCATTTTTTAGTAATTCGACTTCTGTTTTTGGTAAAACCTCTTTCACGACAATTGGCTCAACTATTGTATTATTTGGGAGCATCTCTACTGGCTTCTTTTCAACAACCTTAACCTCTGCTTCCACATTATATTCTAAGAGTTTTTTATTTTCAAAACGCGCTGTCTTGTCGTTATCGCCTCCTGTTATTTCCTGCATTTGGGTAAACGCTTCGAATACTTCGGGGTTTATTTCTACCTTGATTTTAGAAACCCCAGATTTCCAAGCTTCGTTGCTTTGTTTCTGGAAAAATGTGTTATTATTAAAATTCGGATTCTTAAAGTTCTCTAAAAATTCCGGGCCTATCTGCCAGGTAACAGTTGTCCCTTCCTGTTGGGAGCCATCGCCACCATTGCTGTCGTTGCTGAGTACGAGTTCCTGGCCGTCAGCGTTGTCATTACCCGTACCTTGAATCAGGTCAAGTTCCTTTTTCTTATTGGGATTGACGAAGGTGATCTGGTAATCGCCGTTTTCTAATTTTTCAATGGGTAATTTCGATTGCTTAAATAGATTAACACTCTTATCGCCGTTCACCTGGATTTCCGTGTTGATAGGCGTAATATTATCATTAACTGTTGTTAATGTTCCGTCATTACGCTGTTCTTGCAATACACTGTCCCCATGAAGCTTCGTTTCGTTAAGCATCTTGTCTGTATCACGACCTACATTCTTGAAGTTAACGGGATTTAAATTTTTACTGATCTGCTTAAGAATTTCAGGCTTAAGCGTGTACTCCACCTCTTTCGGGTTGGGTATAAGGGTTATTGCTTTACTTGTGTTAACTAACGGGTTGTCCGCCTCTTTGTTAACTTCTGCGGTGTTGTTTTGGATCTTCTCGGTTTGCTCGATAACGTCGTCATTTAAATTATAGTCGATATCGGTATAATCAAATTCTTCGAATGGGGTATCATCTTTTTTGTTACGATTGATATAGTTATTCACGGAACGCATAATCCCACTCTTATCGTAGTATTCCGATTGCAATTCATTAAATTTTTTAACATCAAACTTGCGCAACCCGCCCTCTTTCTTGAAGCCTTTCAATAAAAGATCTTTGCCGCTTTCTTCAAAGGAAATAGCATTGGGATCGTAGGTTACCTTTTCTCCTGAAATGAATTTATAGAATTTGTTTGCTGTATTTGTAACGTAGTTCATGTGCTTGGAGGTATAATTATATTATAACTATCTATATTATCATTTTATTGCTATACTGTAAAGCATTTATTGATCATCCACAGATGATTTTTTAGTGACTACTATCTTTTTATTGTGTAAAATAAATACATAAGGAAGGCCTGCAGGCATCGGAGCATTTAAGAAGATCTATCGCTCCAACACAAGACTTGTACCATCACAGCGTTTTAGGTTTGCCTCTAAACGCAGAAGCTGTTTTCGTTTTAGGAGTTATGGATAAATTAGAAGAAATTTTCAAGTTACAGTCTGAGTTAAATAAACGCATAGGTGTAAACGTAGAAAGCCTGAACGAAGAGGGTAAGGCTCACTGGCTTTTGAATTATACGCGCGCCATGCAGCAGGAAATGGCAGAGTTAATCGATTCTGTTCCCTGGAAATGGTGGGCAAAGTACCAAGAGTTTGATCAACAAAACGCTAAGGTCGAAATTGTAGACTTGTTTCACTTTCTGATTTCCATGGCTCAGGTCATGGGCATGTCCGCGGATGATGTTTACCAAGCCTACTTGAAGAAAAATCAGGTCAATCACGAGCGCCAGGAGTCCGGATACAAGGTAAAGGACGAAAACGACTCCAAGCACATTTAAGCCTTATTTGTGCCGACCGTGCCTTAGGATATCCCATACCAGGTACAATCCAATAACGCCGGAGAGCATAAAGCCAACAATGCCGATCGAGGGGTAGCCCCATATAAAGGGCTCTACTCCTGTCGTAATTACAGTCGATGAACCAATAATGAGAGCGGCAATCACTAATGCCATCACGATTCTATTGGCAGACGTGCTTAACGTCTTTTCAAGCGAATCCAACCCTTTGTGGTGAAGGGATATTCCCAGTTTGCCGTCTTCCAGATTTCCTAATAAACGCTCAATCGCACCGGGGAAATTTCGTAGGCGCGTAATCCCTACTTGGCAAGACCAGTAAATTTGTTGCAGCAAATTAGTAGGGTTCCAGCGTTCCCAGGTAAGCTTTTTTAAGAAGGGGGCAGCAATTTCGCGAACATCAAAGTCAGGGTCAAGTGTTTTGCCGACATCCTCAATGGCCATAACCGCTTTACCCAGCATGGCGTAATCTTTCGCTAAGTGTAGGCCGTTTACCCCCAGTACGAAGAGTAAATCAGTGATCACACGTCCAAACGGCATATTATGCACTTCCAGATCCTGATACTTTCTTAAGATGAAGCCGACTTCTTTTTCCAGCTTGGATTCATCCATGCGTATTTTTCCAATTGCTTTCGCAACCGCTACTTGAACCACCTTTTCGCTGTCCAACGTGGCAATTGCTGAAAACAGGTCTGCTAAAAAATAGCGCATCTTACGCGTCAAATGGCCTATTTGCCCCCAATCAAGGAAGCACAAGCGGCCGTCATCTGTAAGTATTATATTTCCGCTATGGGGGTCAGCATGAAAGAATCCTGTGATCACGATTTGATGAAGTACAGATTTTGCGCCTATATTCGCATACTCATGAGCCTCTTCTTTTGAAAGAATAGCTTCTTCAGGAGAGCAACCGCTTACCCACTCTGTAATCAATATTTTACTCGTCGAAATGTCTTCGTAAACTTTGGGCGCAAATACCTTTTCTTTATACGGGTTTGTTCGATTAAAATACATCGCGTTGCGTGCTTCGATGGTATAATCGATTTCGTTCATCAACGCCCTGGCTGCTTCTTCTATAACCGCAGGTAAGTCGTAGGGCTTAAGGTCATCAACGCGTTGGTGGATCTTGCGGGCAAACCAACCCATGATCTCCAGGTCTGAACGCAAGGCTCTTATGCTGCCTGGTTTTTGTACCTTGATAGCAACCTCTTCGTTATTACGCTTCAGGCGGCCCCGGTACACTTGCCCTAAGGAAGCACATGCCACCGCTTCTTTATCAAATTCCGAGAAAAGATCTTCAAGGGGACACTGTAGTTCTTCTAGTAATACAGGCTCGATGACTTCAAACGGCAGTGGTCGTACTCCTTTCCGTAACTTTTTAAATTCACGGATCAGCGGTTCCGGTAAAACGTCTGAGCGGGTGCTCAAGAGCTGAGCAAACTTAACAAACGTAGGGCCGAGATCTTCGCAGGTAATACGAATGCGCTCCCATATATTGTGGCGTTCTTTTCGCTTCGGAACAAAACGAGCCAACCACGTTGATGGCAAGTCCAATTGTTCGAGCAACTCATCAAAACCATTACGAATCAGTGTCGCAACGATTTCTTTTGCGCGAACGACATTAGAAATGATCGTGATGGTCTTAAACGCCACTCTGTATTTTTGGGTTTACTTGGAGGTTTGCTTTTTTGGCGCTGCTTTTTTTACGGCTGGCTTTTTTGGGGTTGTTTTTGATTTGCCTTCTAACGCATTTACGCGCTTTTCGAGCTTTTCAAAATCCTTTTGGCAGGCAAAATTAGCTTTATCGAGTAGGTGTTTAAAATAGTCCTGTATTTCTTTACTGGACTTATCAAACTCCTTTCTGCTTTCTTTTACCATTTTGTCAATGGACTTTTTAGCGTCTGTGGCGCTTATTTTACCTTGCTTAACCATTTCTTCCAGAGACTTTTCTAGTTTGTCTTTAGTAACAACAGTTGCGCCAAGGCCTACAAGTAACGTTTTTTTGATGTATTCGAGCATAACATCTTCATTATCCGGTACTTTCTTTTAAAATACAACTTATTTTAAAAGAAATACTTTGTTTGTGTCAGAAAATATAGCAAGCCCCTTTAACCTTTACATTCTTGCCTTCCCCTTGCTTAATAAGCCCTTATGATTACGTATTTATTGGAAGTTTTCGCGATCTTGTTTGTCGCGGTTGGCCCGATTGATAATGCCGCTATTTTCGCGGGTCTGACAGCTAACCATACTCCCAAAGAGCGTAATCGGATGGCCTTGCGGGCTTCTTTGATCGCCGGTGCGATTCTCATCGTTTTTCCTATCATTGGGGATCAGTTGCTGCATCTCTTAAATATTCAACTCTACTCCCTTCAGGTAGGTGGCGGTGTACTCTTGTTTTTAGTGGCCATCGATATGGTAATGACGGAATATGAAAACGGAGAACAAATGCGCAAAAAGCACGCGCATACGGATTATTCCGTATTTCCGTTAGCTATACCGCTCATGGCTGGACCGGCAACAATCATCATTTCCATGAACTTGTTTGCCAAAGCTTCCGGAGACTATGCGTCCCAGGGGATAGTGCTAGCGGTCATTGCGCTTCTTATGCTCATGTCTTATATCGCGTTTTTAGGAGCCGGTTATATCGTGCGCTTTTTAGGTACAAAGGGCGCAGAAACCCTTACTCGCGCTCTGGGTGTGCTTTTAGGTGCCCTCGCCGCAGAGCTCGTGATCGAAGGTCTACGTTCTTCCGGTTTGTTTATGGCAATAACAGGCTAAGCGAGAAGTTTCAGCGCTAATGGGCGAATTGAGTCCCAATAAAGATACGTGAGGCCGATCGCACAAACAAGCAAGGGTTCAAAGTAATCTTTGTAATGTTTTTTCTTTTCGTTGAGCATCATATACATGGCTGTAACAGAGCCGATAACGCCCCATAGGATCGGGCTTTTCATGAAGCAGGTGAGGATATCGATTAGTACGCTTTTTAAAAGACTGTGTATCGCTCCGTTGATGCCGTCATTACTGTCATTATAATAGCCATTACGCATAAGGGTGCGAATAATGCTTTTTAGGGGGGTGGCTATATGCCCAGGCATCCCTATGTCCGTGATTTTAGTAAAGATCCATGCCAGCACACTTGCCGCTACTTCCACTCCTATCCAGCCTCTAAATACACCTTTTATGACACTTTGAGCTACGGATTTTAGCAGCTCGTAGCCTTTGATGAGCTCCCCTCCGCCGCAATATAAAAACGAAACAATATATTCTTGGACTATCGGGTCTTTTACGGTGTCTTCGAAAATGCTAACAAAAAAATGGTTTTGTGTTTTTTCAGTTGTCTGTGTGATAAACTCTTTTGCCAGTTCTAGATTGGGTTTGTTCGTGGGACTATTTTTGCAAAGGTCTATTAATGTGCCTAAATGTTCTCCTATCATCACATCGCTTAGCGAGGTTAGCTGGATTGTATGCTCAGTTTCTAGCGTCAGCGCTATACTGGAAATGGATTCGTTTTCAGTGTTTTTTGTATCCGTTGGAAATACAGCTTTCACCCACGCTACTCTTTTTTCCCACAGCTTTTCTTTTTGTGAAGTATTATACGTTCTCAACCATTCCATTGTGGGGTTACTGAAGGTATCTTTACGCTGAAAAAATAGGGCCACAGAATTTAAAATTATTTCTTTTATACCCCTTATACTGAACATACTCATTCGCTGGGGCGGCATCGGAAAGGGGTTTTTATTAACGTTCTTTTGAATGAGGTTGTAATAAGACCCTTTGCTGGATGCTCTTTCCATAATTAAGTATATCTATAATTAGAATGGTTATTGTTTGTGACGACTTAGTATGGAATAAGTATTTAGCCATATAAGCGCCATTGCTAGCATCTAATGCTAGGTAGCAAAACCATTTTGTCCAGCCAGAATTCTTTTTACTAGGCCTGGACTGCTTCTAACCAGTCGTAATGGAAGAACTCGCCGCGGGGAGAATCAACCCGCTCAAAAGTGTGCGCACCGAAATAATCCCGTTGGGCTTGAAGCAGGTTTTGCGGCAGCTGTGCAGACCGGTAGCCATCAAAATATGCCAGCGCGGACATAAATGTCGGCATCGGAATGCCTGCTTCTATACCGAGCGAGACAACTTTACGCCAATTCTTTTGGCTTTTCTCAAGCGCGGCTTTGAAGTAGGGGTCAAGGACGAGGTTCGCCAGGTCAGACTTTTTTTCATAAGCCTCAGTGATTTTTTGCAAAAAGGCCGCGCGTATAATGCACCCGCCGCGCCATATTTGGGCAATCTCGCCAAAGTTTAGCTTCCATCCGTACTCTCTTTCCGCTTCTTTCATAAGCGCAAACCCCTGTGCGTAAGCACATATTTTAGAGCAATAGAGCGCGTCATGAATCGCTTGTATGATCTCTGCTTTCTTTTCTTGAGGATACTCCCCTTCAAATTTAATTTCTTGAGATGCCGCAACACGTTCTTCTTTAATCGCACTCATGCAACGAGCAAAAACAGCTTCTGCGATCGTTGGAGCCGGCACCCCCATATCTAAGGCGCTAATAGAAGTCCATTTGCCTGTGCCTTTTTGTCCTGCAGTATCCAGGATAGAATCTACATAAGGCTTATTGGTCTTAGGGTCGCGTTGGCGTAAAATATTTGCCGTAATTTCGATCAAAAAGGAATCCAATACCCCAGTGTTCCATTTTGTGAAAATGTCTGCCATCTCGTCTGTAGAGAGTTTTAATAACTCACGCATCACGTGGTACGCCTCGCAAATCATCTGCATGTCCCCGTATTCAATGCCGTTGTGGACCATTTTGACGTAATGCCCCGCGCCGTTTTCTCCAATATAAGCTGTACAGGGAACGCCTCCCGTCACCGGTCTTCCGGGGGCTGCCCCTTCGATCGGCTTTCCGGTCTTGTCATCTACTTTCGCCGCGATGGCCATCCAAACTGGCTTAATCGCATTCCAAGCTTCTTTCGAGCCGCCTGGCATAAGGGATGGGCCAAATCGAGCCCCTTCTTCCCCTCCGGAAACGCCGGAACCTACAAATAATAGCCCTTTTGCGGCTAAATCTTTTTCTCGTTGGATCGTATCTGTCCACTTAGCATTGCCGCCATCAATAATAATATCTCCTTTTTCGAGCAAGGGGGCGACTTCATTAATCACCGCGTCCGTGCCCGCCCCTGCTTGCACCAGAAGTACAATCTTGCGAGGGCGCTGTAACGATTTTACAAAGTCTTGGAGTTCTTTAAAGCCATACAAGCCGCCTGGGGTATCCGGGTTTTCCGCTACAAACTTTTCCATCTTGGAGGTAGTTCTGTTAAACACAGAGATCTGGAACCCGTGGTCCGCTATATTGAGGGCAAGATTTTGCCCCATAACTGCTAATCCAATTAGGCCGATGTCGGAAAACTCTTTTTTCATCTTAAATAAATCAGGTTGATGATGATAATACTGAGGTTGGGTCTACTAGTACTTAAACATTTTTACGAATATCCTGCAAGAACCGATCCACGTCCTCCGCTTTCGTACACCAGGAGCACACAAATCGCCACGCGCCAATTTTAGGGAAATCATAAAACCGCCAACCATCATCCAGTAATGCTTTTGCTGTTTTTTCCGGCATGCTTGCAAAGAGAATGTTTGTTTCCACGGGGTACAGTAGTTCAATTCCTTCAATCGTCCTTAACCCTTTCGCTAAATAAGCTGCCTGCGCATTTGCGTTTTTCGCGTTTTGCAGCCACACTTCGTTTTCTAGTAACCCTAGCCAAGCGGCTGCTTGGTAACGCGACTTCGAATATAATTGCCCGGTTTGCTTCTGCCGCCATCCAAACTCGTTTGCCAATTCTTTGTTAAAGAAGACAATTGCCTCTGCCATGGTAGACCCGTTTTTCGTGCCTCCAAAGCTCATGACATCTACCCCGCCCTGCCAGCTTAATTCCCTAGGGGTTACTTTCTGCTGAGCGATTGCGTTAAAAAAGCGGGCTCCGTCCATGTGCACTTTCCACCCATGCGAATGAGCTTCTTGGCATAGGGTTTTAATCTCTTCTGGTGTATACACAAGCCCGACTTCTGTAGATTGGCTAAAGGAAAAGCAATTTGGTTTTGAAGAGTGTACTCCGTGCGATTCATGGCAGATTTTGGAAATGTCCTCTGCTTTAAACTTTTTTAAATTATCCCCGTAACAGAAAATTTTTGACCCGTGGGTAAAAAACTCCGGTGCTCCGCTTTCATCCACTTGTATATGGGATGTCGGGTGCGTAATAATGCCATGGTAGGGTTGGCAGATCGTGGATAAACTAAGGGCGTTCGCTGCTGTTCCGTTAAACACAAAGTACACCTCGCAGTCCGTCTCAAAAAATTGCTGTATCTGTTGCCTGGCTTCATGGCACCAGTTATCTTCTCCATAGCTCACGGCAAACCCTGTACTCACCGCCGTAATTTTTTTCAAAACCGAATCGCACGCAGGGCTGTAGTTATCACTGGCAAATTGTAGCTTGTTGTTATAGTCCGATGTCATTATATATTAAGGATAGTCGCTTGATCGTTTTTATTATTCTACTTGTTTTAACGTCAATGTCATGGATTATTTTATCGGTTTCATAGAGTACATAACGACTCCTGTGGCATGGGTCGTAAATTCTTGTTTTTGCATTGATCAAGAACTTACCCGTATCGAATCCGCGGTTGTCCCTGCTTCTAGGCGTAGGAGCCGAACAAAATCCTATCCGCCGCTCGAGCTAAAGGATACACAGATTACAGCCAGAGAGATCAGCCCAAAGGACAAGCATTAGGCCGTCATAAGACGAAAAAAGCCTTGAATTTGGATTGCGGTATGCTAATTTTTGTTTGCAGTGCTATTGTGTATAGAGGGTAAGTGGCAATATTAATTCATGATAAATAAAAACAATGATAGTTCCAGGGAGCTTTAAAATAAGCGATTCTAAAGACTTGTCTCTCCTGCTAGAGATGACAGCTGTTATAGGCAAAACTATCATCATAGAATCTGGACGAAAAGGCGTTCGTTTTGTCCGACATGTCGTGAGGGCAATCCCTCATCGCCGAACTGTTCCCTATATACCACTGCAGCCGATCATCACTCAGCACAACAATAATAACACACCATTATTTCAGCGGACTATTATCAATCCATAATATTTGGATGGTTTTTGAAAATTCCCCGAGGTATTCCCTAAAGGGAATATAATAAACGGTGCAACAAATTGCATAAACCAGCTTTGTTCCAGAATAGTCTTGAACTCGTTAGGTTACGCATGTAAGCTCATGCCCTTTATACTGTTTGCGAGGATGGAAGTATAAGATGTTAATTTAACATAAATAAAGACAGATAATGGTTATTGGCCTTGATAAAAAAACTTATAAAGATGTGTCTTACACGATAGGGATGGCTGCATTTGCATGCGCTACTTTAGTTCTTGAAGCCACTCAGGGTGGGGTTCGTTATGTTCAGAATGCATTCGGGGCAATCACTCGTCGCCGGACTGTCACGACGGTTCCAGTCCAACAGCAGCAGGTCGATGTACCGTTATGGCAACGCGAGGCTAAATCGGAAAAGGAATTTCTGTAAGCATTACTGATTTATCTTCAAATTCAGGCACCCTGTCGTACTACAATAATACGACAGGGTGCTTTTTTTTAGAGCTTTGGGCTATAATATATAATAAACTAAAATCTATGACACAACCCAACCACACGCCCCATTTGTGGCAACCTGTAGGAGAAACGGTACACTCCGAGTGCCGAATATATTCCGTTTACTGCCGGCGTTATCAACATCCCGTGCGCAAGTCAGAGGACGATTTTTATGTGCTTAAATTTTCGGATTGGGTGCTCGCGCTTCCTCTTACGGAGGACAAACAGATCATCCTCGTTAACCAATTTCGTTTCGGCTCAGATGTCCTTTCTTGGGAGCTTCCCGGCGGAACGTTGGATGAAGGTGAATCTCCAAGCCAGGGAGTCGTTCGCGAACTTTTAGAGGAAACCGGTTATGCGGGTGATGCCCCACTGCACATCGGCTCTTGTTCGCCTAACCCAGCCTTACAAGATAATAAATCCCACTGCTATCTCGTGCGTAACTGCACTTACATGCAAGCGCCTAATTGGGATCACAACGAAGAGCTGGAGATAAGGCTTTTCCCGTTAGAGGAAGCGTTTGAGATGGCGCTCGATGGTCGCATCCACCACACGTTGTCCATTACCTCGCTTTTCTTTTTAAAAGAATATTTGCAAAAAAATCCGCTTTGAATAGAGTATTTATTCATGGCACGCGATGTCTCTCTAACACCCTCAGATCCTATCCGCGATCAGCTTTTCAGGCAACTCACTTGGGGTGAGATCGACCTCGATTATCTTAAAAAGATGGCTCGGCACGCAAAGGCTGAGGACATGGATGGTGTTGGTTTAAAGCATATCTCAGAATACCATGGCGACTTAACTACCCGGGCTCTCCCTATAGAAGGGGATGCCACAGGCTCGGCTCACATTATCGCTAAAGAGGCTCTTCGCCCTTGTGGTCTGCTTTTCCTGCAAATTATTTTAGACTGCTATGGCAAAGGGTGCACCGTTTCCCTTAAAGTAAAAGAGGGTGAACCGGTTCCCGCCGGTACTTGTCTGGCAGAAGTCACTGGCCCTATCATGGTGTTATTAGCCGCAGAGCGCGTTTTGCTCAATTTCCTGCAACATCTTTCCGGCATCGCTACCCAAACCGCCAAATTCGTCCAAACCCTAGGAGATTCAGAGACAAAACTCCTCGATACGCGCAAAACAACGCCTGGTTTCCGGGTGCTTGAAAAATATGCCGTTGCGTGCGGGGGCGCTTGGAATCATAGAATCGGCTTGTTCGATCGCATTATGTTAAAGGATAATCATTTTGCGGTATTGGTAAATGACTGCCTTCCCAAGGTGAAAGAAATGGTGCGCAGTGCCCGTCGAGACTACCCGGGAATCGCTGTCGAAATTGAGGTGGATGCGGTTGAAAACATCGTTCCTGCACTGGTTGCAGAGCCGGATATTATTTTGTTGGATAATTTTTCTGTTCCCGATATCAAAAAGGCATTAGAGATTATTAATAAACAGGTCTATACGGAAGCAAGCGGTAATGTTAATTTGGATACACTGCCTGAATTAGCCCACCTCGGTCTGGATTTTATTTCATGTGGCGCGCTCGTTCACCAAGCTCGCTGGTGCGATATTAGCATGGATTGGAATATTGCGTTATGAAGCATAATTTGGATACCCAGTTGCTGGTTTGCTTTTTAGAAAAGCAGGGTGAGTTTATTTCAGGAGGCGCCTTGGCAAAAAAATTTGATATTTCTCGCGTCAGTATATGGTCGCACTTGGAGAAATTGCGTAAGGAGGGTTTTGAATTCGATGCCGTTCAAAATCGTGGCTATAGCCTCGCATCCGTGCCTGATGTGCTTCAGGGTAGCCTTCTCAAGGCTTACCTCCAGCGGTGCGATTGCGCCATGCCTGTTTTTTTTCATGAGGTGGTTGATAGTACCAATACCGAGGCGGAGCGCCAAATTGCAGCAGGTTTAGATGTTCCTTTCGCGGTTGTCGCGAAAAAAATGACTGCTGGTAGGGGGCGATTAGGTCGCTCTTGGCAAAGTGATAATCCCGGTAGTCTCTACCTTACGTTCGGCTTTAAGCCAAGACTGGCACCGCAGGCCATGCAATGCTTCTCCCTATGGATGGGGATTAATTTTTGTCGTTTCATAAAAAACTATACCGGCCTGGCTGTTTCTATAAAATGGCCAAATGATATTGTTATTCAGGGCAAGAAAATTGCGGGCATGCTCGCGGAGGCTCGTATAGACGCGGATTATACGCGTGATATGATTTTTGGTGTGGGTATAAATATTAATGGTCCTCTCGCTCGTTTTCCTAAGGAGCTGCAGGATAAAGCAACAACGCTTGAGGTTGAGTCTGGCCATCCTTTCCCGATCAATCATTTTGCCGCTCGTTTTATTCAATGTGGGTACCATGCCTATCAGGCGTTTGTTGAAAACCCAAACCCGCCGGAGTTATTCGATTTATGGAACGAATACGATTTCTTGCGTGGTAAAAGCGTCACCGCGACAACACGTACGGATGCGTTTTCTGGAACTGTATCCGGCATAGACGAAAATGGCCATTTGTTGCTGGATTTAGGCGATGGCTCGGTAAAGAAGCTGTCCGCGGCCGACGTCAGTTTATCTTCTTCTTATCAGGCATGAAAATATTGTGTATCGATATCGGAAATACGAGCACTCAATTTGGTGTGTTGGAGGATGGAGTAGTTCTGTTTTCGGAACGCGTTAATACGCACGAAAATGCATTTTGCCATGCTATAGAAAACGCATTAGCACTCCCTTTCGAGGCAGTTGCTTATGCTTCAGTGGTGCCTCTAGTAAACGCGCAGCTGGAGCTTTCATTACAAAAAACAGGTCTCCTTCTCTTTCAATTGACGCATGAACAGTGTGTGGGGCTAACCATTAATTACCCTCGACCGGAAGAAGTCGGGCAGGATAGGCTCGCAAGTTGCATCGGTGCTCAAAAATATTATGGCTCACCTACACTTGTGATTGACTTAGGTACGGCCATCACGCTCGATTTTGTAACCGATGGAAATGTGTACACACCGGGCGCCATTGCTCCGGGTTTGTCTATCATGACGGATTATTTTAACGAAAAAACAGCTCTTCTTCCTCGTTTGTTTCCGCAGGATTTACTCTACGTCCCTGATTCCGTGACATCGACAGAGGATGCCATGGCCATCGGGTGCATGATCGGTTTTTCGGGTTTAATTAAAGCACTCATCGAACACGCACTTAAATCACAGCCTTCAGGCATGAAAGTTGTCGCAACGGGAGGTAGCCTTAAGGTTATCCCCAAGTCCTGGTCAATCGATATCGATTATGACCCTGACCTTACGCTTAAGGGTTTGGAAGAGGCTTATCTCAGGTTTTATTAACAGGAGCAGTTACTCTCTGACTTGCCCGTTTCCACGTATAACATATTTATAAGTACACAAATCACGTATTCCCATGGGGCCGCGCGCGTGCAATTTATCGGTAGAGATGCCAATTTCGGCGCCAAACCCAAATTGATTACCATCAGTAAACCTTGTTGAGGCATTCCAGTAAACGGCCGCAGAATCCACGCTTTTGAGGAATTTTTGCGCCGCTTCTTCATCTTCTGTCACGATTGCGTCCGAATGCCCGCTGCCATAAGTATTAACGGCCCGAATGGCATCTTCGACTGAAGAGACTATTTTAACCGATAAAATTAAATCCAGATACTCGGTGTGGAAGTCCATTTCTGTGGCTGGGTGCAATGGTATGTTGATGTCGTTGCAAAGAATAATGCCTTCGCAAACACCGTCTAGTCTAAGCTCAACTCCTTTTTCGTGTAATGCTTGAGCAAGCCTGGGAAGCGCCTTGGGGGCAATGTTTTTATGGATAAATAAGTTTTCCGCGGCGTTGCACACGGCAGGGTTCTGGCATTTTGCGTTTATTAATATAGATTCTGCCATATCCAGATCCGCGTCTTTATCGATATAGATCGAGCAAACGCCTTTAGAGTGCTTGATAACGGGTATCTTGGATTCCTCTATAACAAATTCAATTAACGCTTCGCCGCCTCTGGGGATCACGCAGTCAATATAACGATTGAGTTTTAAAAGTGTCTTTATGGCTTCTCTATTTACGGTGGGTACCATTTGCACGGCGCCTTCAGGGAGGCCGCTTGATTCAATGGCTTCTTCGACCGCTTTGGCTAAAATTTTATTCGTATTAAAGGCTTCACGGCCACCGCGTAGAATCACGGCATTCCCTGCTTTTACGCAAAGTGCGGCACAATCAATCGTAACATTTGGCCTGGATTCATAAATCACGGCAACCACGCCGATCGGTACGCGTACCTTTTGTATGGCTAGTTGATTGGGTCGTTTAATCAGTTCTAAAATTTCACCTACAGGATCCTTGAGCGCACGTATGTCTTTTACGCCATCAATTATCGCGTCAATTTTGGCATCGTCGAGTGCTAGTCGGGATACCATTTGTTTACCAATCGCCAGGGATTCGCCCATTTCTACGTCTTTTGCATTGGCTTCAAGAATGGCACTTCGGTTTTTTTCTAACGCGTCCGCAAGTTGTTCCAGGAAATCATTTTTGTTGGCATCGCTTATAGTAGCCAATGCCAATGAAGCTGCTTTAGCTTTTTTGGCTAGCTGCTCCATTTGCTTCACCAGGTCGGTCTCTTTGCTCATATAGTTTTCTAGAACCTTCATATTGTTCCTTTAGAAGAAATTTAAGTCCGTTGATTTCATCGCAAGACAAATATTGGGTAGGCTGTTCCCTTGTCTCTCAACGGTCTCAAATAACCCCCAAAAGGTCAACTTCTTTCAAGTGAATACCGCAATGGGCTCAATATGAGCCTTAAGCTTCTAACTGTTTTGCGATTTGTGCCAACAGGTCGTCATGATCATACGCCACCGGCAAATTGGGCTTTTCTTGTAATAAGCTGTCCGGGGGGCAATAGAGGATGCCGTGATCCGCGCTTTCTAGCATGGTGATGTCGTTATATGAATCTCCTGCCGCAATCACGCGATAATTTAGCTTTTGAAAGGCGTGAACGGCCTTTCTCTTTTGATCTTCCAGGCGGAAGCAATAATTCTCAATCCGGCCTGTCCCGTCAATCTGCAAGCTGTGGCAAAAAATAGTTGGCCAATCCAATTTCTTGAGTAATGGTTGCACAAACTGCTCATAGGTATCGGATAAAATGATCACTTGCGTCATCGAACGCAATTTATCTAAAAACTCTCGTGCACCTTCCAAGGGTTCCATTTCTTCCACAACATCTTGGAATAGTTGTATGGTAATACCATGCTTGTCCATCAGTTTTAAGCGCGCGCTCATCAGGGTATCGTAATTCGGTTCGTCACGGGTAGTTTTGCGGAAACCTTCTTCGCCGGTTTTATCGGCAACTACTTTCCATATCTCAGGGATCAATACTCCTTCAAAATCTAGGCAAACAATATTCATTCTTCTGTTTTGTTGTACTTAATGTTGCAACCATAAGGTCTGGTTTCCGGTATAGCAACCGATTTTTTACGAATGGCTTTTTCAATAGCGGCTTTAATATAATTACGTCCCTTCCCCACTTCTTTGGGGTCTGTGGTTAATTTGTCATCAACCGCTCCTTTGTAAATGACTTTCCCGTCTTCGTTAATAATGAAAATCGTTGGTGTCACCGTGGCACCGTACGATTCCCCTACTTTACCGTCCGTATCGAATAAATAGGCGCTCGGCGAGGCATGGTTTGCGATCAGATAATCGTTTGCTTCTTTATTAGCTAAATACCCTCGTTTCCCCGGCGCGTTTGAATTGATCATATACCAGGCAATTTTGCTTTTCGTATACTTTTCTTGAAGCTCTTGCAGCACGCCTTTCTTGTAAAATTTGCTTACGTACGCACAGAGCGGATCATGCCACTCGAGTATAACAATCTGCCCTTTGTTGTCCGATAATGTTTTGACTGAGCCTTGTGCGTCTAGTAACGAAAAATCGGGCGCGTCATCTCCAATCGCAACTTCAGCGTGTAGGCCCATTACGGAGGCCAATATTAGAATGTTTAATAGGATCGTTTTTATTATACTCACTAATATTTTAATTAATAATTTTGCGCTAGATAGGTCATTCCCATCACGTACCCCTCGAATCCCAGTCCGGTAATAACTCCAACGGAAACGCCCGCGGTATACGAATGTTGGCGAAAGCGCTCTCGCGCATAAATGTTAGAGATATGTACTTCTATAAATTTCAACCCACTGCCCGCAATCGCGTCTCTTAAAGCGATACTAGTGTGCGTATAAGCTCCCGGGTTAAACACAACGCCGGTTACCTTTCCGCGCCAATGTTCTATTTTGTCGATTAACTCGCCTTCAATATTCGATTGATAACACTCAACTTCAAAGCCCAGGGGCTTGGCGGCCTCACGAATTTCATTTTCAAGATCCGCAAGCGTTTTGCTGCCGTAAATAGCGGGCTCTCTCTGTCCTAATGCCCCCAGATTCGGGCCGTTTAATATTCCTATTTTTTTTGTTTTCATGATTTTTATAGGGGGCAGTCGGTTGCTATAAACTCCCAGGGTAACCCAAATTTATTAGCCACTTCTTCTGCCAGGCGACACACCCCAAACACTTCTGTGTGATAATGTCCGCAGGGGTATAAATTAAGCCCGAGTTCCTGCGCCACCGTAAATTGGTGTTGTCTTAATTCTCCCGTAATAAAGGTGTCTACGCCATGTTTTAATAGCTGGTCGACAGAAAGATCCCCACTGCCGGAACATATCCCGATGCGTTTGATGTTATCCGATCCGCATTCGATTTTTTTAACCGTGTCGGGAAACAGTATTTCCAATTTCGCCACTAACGCTTTTCGAGAGGTCACGCCTTCGGCGATTACCCCAATCATATTGCCTTCGTACTCCAAAAACCAGTCAACGATGTTGAGCCCCAATTTTTCCGCAATCGTTACGTTGTTACCGATTTCTCGATGGCAGTCCAGGGGTAAGTGGCTTCCATAAACGGCCAGATTTCCTTCCATGATCGTTTTGTACTTCTGGTACAGGGGGCCGGTTATCGGTTTATTATCCCGCCAGAATAATCCATGGTGCGTGATCAAAAAATCAATTCCTTTCGCAATTGCTTCTTGGCAGGGGCCATAGCCGGCATCCACCGCAGCGCCTATTTTACTTACTTTCCCGTTATTTTCAAATTGTAGCCCGTTAAAGGAGCCGGAAAAATCTTTTACTTCGTTGCGTCTAACGCGTTCATCGCAATACGCGACTATTTTTTTTAAATCAACCATTTGGATTGTCTTCTTATTTTTTGTAAATTAAATTTTTATTATCATGAAGTTAATCCCCTATCTTAAAAAAACCGCCCTCTGTTTGTCTACGTTTTTAATCACCGCTATCCCCGGAGCCTTATTGGCACAGGATACTGCGGCAACGAGTCCGCTACCAAAGATGACGGGTAATTTGTTTGGAGATATCTCCGCCACGGATACTGCGGCAACGAGTCCGGTACCAAAGATGACTGCCACTAAAATGGCGGCATCATCCGCTTTGGCCACTTCTGCCGAGCCCTATGGCTACATCCGCCTAAAACCTTTACAGACTTCTTTAACACGAGCCATGTCCATGATACGGCAGATCTACCCTGCCCAGCAACAGGAAATGGTCGAAATCATTCCTATGATCTTTTTCGGTTTTCTTGGTTACCCCGAGTTTCCTAACCTTTCCTCGGATACCAATCTCACGCTCTTCTTTTTTGAAGATGAGAATGTTCCTAACTTAGATGAAAACCCAAGTACCCAGCATATCTTATTTTTAGTCAAAATCGGCAAAAGCGCGGGCGAAATTAAGCAAAAGCTCGATGACATGGATTTCTACTACGTCCAACACAACGACTGGTTGCTCATCTCCGCCGATAAGCCTTTTATTGATTCCGCTTTTGATTTCGAGGCTCTGATTGCCATTAACCAAGCCCCTTTAGCGACTGATCTAGATGGCCATTTCTTTGTTCAAAAAACATCCCCTCTCATGGCTCCCGATGCTCAAAGCAAGCCTTCTATGATTGTTTCTGAGGACATGAAGGGTAAACCGTTCTATGCCTTGTTGGCGAGCATCTACGATCCTCTCGATGATAATATTGATGAATTTTCTTTCGCCTTAGACTTTGCACCAGAGGCACTTATGTTCTCTTCTTCTCTCAAGGCTATGCCGGGTAGTCCCGAAGCTGCCCTTTTCTCGCAAAAAACAGGTATGCCTTTCCCGGTTGCGCGTTACTTTACCGATGATCACTCTTGCGTCTTCGCCGGCCAATTTGATCCCAGCGCCGTTGTTACTTATGCAGACTACTTGTTCGCAAGATTCGAAAAAATTGATAACGCGGACTTCCAAACTTTCCTCGCTGCCTACAAACCGCTTTTCTATCGTTTTGTTTCATCCGCTCAAGGGCCTTTTGCTGGCTCGGTGGAAAACATGGATAGCGAATCCGGTGCCGTTGTCGCACTCAGTGGTTCCTACAATGATGCTGTATTCCTCGATACGTTCTCTCAAATGAAGGAAAACGTGGTACCCAATTTTAACAAGGCATTCGGTTCCCATATCAAGTTTGATTATACCCCTAATATCAGCGCTTTTTATGATATTCCCGTCCACTACGCAGTGGTCACCGAACAAGAAACAAATGATGCTGGGCAAATGAGCACTCTTTTTGAAAGACGTCGCTACATAGCCTCCATAGATGGGGATGCCCTTATTGCTAACGACCTCGAGCCTATTCATAACTTGATCGAGGATATGCGGGTTAACTTCGTGGCTCCCAATAACTTAATGGCTGTCTTTACGCCTAAAAATGGTGTCCTGGCTCATTACCAAATCAATAGTAATATTTTGATCGATACCATTCGCAACAATAGTGAGGAGGTCACTGCTCCCGCCAATCAGTCGCCAAAGGACATCGAAAAAATGCCGCCAATCGAGGGTGTCGTCATCACAGCTAACAATACGCTAACGATTAAAACGCAATGCCCGGTAAAGAGTCTTGCTGCCATTTACAAGGCGTTCGACGAGGTCTATAATGAAGAAATGGAAGCGCTCAACGAGGATGACAGTTTTGAAGGAGAAGAGGTTATGATTGAAGCGGAAACAACGCAGCAAACCGCTACTGCCCCAACTGCTCCCGCTAGATAGGTTTTAATTCAGCTCTTTGCACGCAAGGAAAGGGTATCACGCTCTTTCCTTTTTCATTTGCTGACGGATCAGTGAATTGCTGCCTTCAAAGATAGAAAAATTAACCTTTTTAACATTAAATTTGGCCTCAAATTTGATATCTGTTATAAATCGTGCTAAATTAAATAACATAGGTAATGAACGTTCTCCCTGATACTGTGAATTCAGAATACAGCCCAGATACGCCGGATTTGCTCGGCGAATTTTATTCCGTTGTGTCCAAATGGCCGCGTCCTTCTTGGGATCAATACTTTATGGCCACTGCGATGCTTATTGCGTCCCGATCCGCTTGTGATCGTCTTCACGTGGGTTGCATCCTCGTTTCAGAGGGGGATCATAAAAACCGCATTATCGCAGCTGGTTACAATGGCTTTCTGCCTGGTGCACCCCATAATTCCGTTGTCAGAGATGGGCATGAGCTCGCTACTGTCCACGCAGAGCAAAATGCGATCACGGATGCCGCTCGTAGAGGTGTTACTGTGCAGAATTCCCAGGCTTACCTCACGCATTACCCTTGTGTCCATTGTTCCAAAATGCTCATCGCAGCTGGCGTAAAAACAATTAAATATCACTTTGATTACAAAAATGACCCCTTGGTCCAACAATTGCTTAACGATTCTCGTGTTCCGATCACCCAACTCTAACTAGAAAGGCCCCTTCATGGACTCATCATTCGACTTCTTTCCAGATCTAGCAGGCTCGCTCCTGATCGCCCACCCCGGCCTCCATGATCCTCAGTTTAAGAAGTCCGTAGTCCTCCTGTCCGCATATAACCCCGGTGCCGGTGGCCTGGGGGTCGTTATCAACCGCCCGCTCCACCTCACGCTTGAGGAATATAGTAACTCCTTTTCGCACAGCCCATTGGCTCAAGTCCCCATTTACGAGGGCGGTCCCGTAGGATCAGATCAGATCATTTTGACCGCATGGCAATGGTTTAACGAGGAAAAGGTCTTTAAGCTCTATTTCGGTATCCCCGAGGCAAAGGCCGTCAAACTTCTTAAATCGGATCCCAGTATCGAAATTCGAGCCTTCTTAGGCTACTCCGGTTGGACTGATGGCCAG
Organism: Verrucomicrobia bacterium CG1_02_43_26; assembly: GCA_001872735.1. NCBI lineage: Bacteria > Pseudomonadati > Verrucomicrobiota > Verrucomicrobia bacterium CG1_02_43_26. The sequence goes on from MNWT01000006.1 coordinate 211,367, forward strand.
CTCGAATTTGAACTCCAGCACCATAACTGGTTTCTCTCTTCCATTAGCGGCTTGCATGTGCCTTGCGATGAAAAACACCCGCTTTGGAGAGAGATTATCGGCCAAATTCATCCCGAGCTGCTCTTCTTGGCAGACGCTCCCGAAAATCCTTCCGTTAACTGATTTTATGCAGGCAGCGGTGCTTTACTCGCGGAATCGAGGCCCTTTGTCTTAAGGCGAAAGTTCTGTAAGGCTTTCACGACATCTTCTACGCGAAAAGGCTTCGAAATATAGTCGTCTAGCCCGGCCTCTATACACTTTTGGACGTCTTCCGTAGATGCGGCTGCTGTCATTGCGATAATATACGGTTGTTTGCGATTTCCTAAATTGGATCGTATCCATCTCGTTGTCTCAAGCCCGTCCATTTGGGGCATATACATATCCATGAAAATAATGTCATAAGAGGCGCTTTGTACCATATTGATTGCGTCCAGGCCGTTACTTGCGGCTTCTATGTGATAGCCTAACTTCTCCAATGTCAGGAGTGTCACTTTCTGGTTAACTTTGTTATCTTCCACAGTCAGTACTCGCATATCATTTGGTTCCGTTCGGTGTGCTTGGAATGAATAAGGGTTTAGTCCTCTTGTATGACCTTTCTTTCTTAAGGTGAGCACATCCGCAATTACAGACAGTAAGGGTGTTTTACGAATGGGGGTGCCTAAAAATGCTATATTGAGTATATGTTGGCAGCTCTCTCTCGTTTCTTTCTTATGTTTAGGGTGAGTGATGATAATGGGTATATGCTCCGTTATCGAATTTGATTTCAATTGATCAATCAGGTCTAATAGATAGGTCTTTCGCCCCGAGTCTTTAATGATGATTAAATGGCATCTCGCTAACTGCTTTGCTTTTGTCAGGCAAGCCTCGCTGTCTTGAACGCTATGCGTGTTTGCACCCCACCCTCTTAGTGAAGTGGACAAGCTAGCGGCGCTGCACCTATTAGAATCTACAATGAGTATTTCTTTTTCTTTCAATAGGGTCGATTGTAGTTGGTTTTCTTCGTTAGAAACAGGGTCGCCGAGCTTCGTACGCATCGTAAAGAAAAACGTAGTCCCTTTTCCTTCTTTGCTTGTAAACCATATCTCGCCGCCCATCATTTTTAGTAGCTTTCGGCAAATTGTTAGTCCTAAGCCGGATCCGCCATGTTTCCTGTTTGTGGATTCGTCCGCTTGGGAAAATGCTTTAAATAAATGCTCATGAGCGTCTTCTTGTATTCCAATGCGGGTATCTCTTATAGAGAACTTCAGGGTAGCATCTTGCCCGTCATATTTATCCAGTCCTACTTTTATACAAACTTCTCCTTCCGGAGTGAATTTCAGCGCGTTGCTAATCAGGTTAATGATCACTTGGCGCAATCGGCTAGGATCCCCGCGCAGGCGCGTTGGTACCGCTTCATCGATTTCATAAATTAATTCGATTTCTTTTTCTGCCGCTTTGACGGAAAACAAATCAATGCTATCTTCTATACAGGTCACCAAATCATACTGAATGTCTTCTAGTTTTATTTTTCCGGCTTCTATTTTTGCAAAATCTAATAGATCATTCACGATTTCCAGGAGCGCTTCGCTGCTGTTTAAAATCGTATGCACGTAATCTTTTTGCTCAAGCGTCAACGAAGTGTCCCCTAGTATCGAGGCTATTCCCATAATGGCATTCATGGGCGTGCGTATCTCATGGCTAATATTGGTCAAGAAATTTGTTTTTGCGGCATTTGCCAGTTCGGCCTCCTGTGCCATGTGTTGCGCGTATATCATGCTCTCTTCTAGTCTATTATTGGATTCTTCTAAGGCGCTTTCCAGGTTTCTTGGCGAGCTTTTGCTAAACTCACTCGCCTGCTCTTTATCCGCAATCGGCTCTACGTTCATTAAATACCCAATGATTTCGTATATTTTTCCGTAGGGGTCTTTTATTAAATGCATCTCATCGCGTACCCTCAGGTATCCTCCCGTGTTGTCTTTGAATCGATACTCGCAGGCGTAGGTGCTATCTTCGCTATGCATCAGCTCACTCACTTTTTCCAGAAAAACAGGCTGGTCCTCGCTATGTACTAGTTTTAGCGCAAAAAGTGGGTCTGCTAGAAAATCTTCTGCCCTATGCCCCAAAATTTTTTCAACGTTCTGGCTCACGCGGGTCATCGCAAGTTCATTCATAGGGTGGCAGGCATACGTTGCCACGGGCGATAGGTCTATGATGTCTTTTAAATAATCAATTTCTTCTTTAGCGTATTGCTTGCCGCTTACTTGCTTTGTTACGTCCTCTAGCGTTCCTTGATAGCCCGCAATATCGGCGCTTTCTCCTGCGTGTCGCGGTTTTCCGCTAACAGTTACAATGACTGCACTTCCTTCTTTCGATAATAAATTGAATGTATAATTCGAAAACGCTCGTCTTTCTTGCTGAACGCGTTTCAACCGTTTTTTAATGTTTTCACTGTTCTCGTTATCTGCTAAATCGAATAATTTTTTGCCTTTTATGTCGTTAGATGAGTATCCTAATATCGCGCTGGCAGCTTCTCCTATCTTGATAAACTTCCATTGTTCGTCTGCTTCCCAACTGAGATCTAACGGATTGGTCTGCTCCGTTTTCTTTCCTTCTATATTTATCGTAGTGGGCGCTTGCATCTCCGTTATGTCCATGATCACCCCAGTCCATATGCGTCCTCGTCCTATTTGTGTCTTTTCCGCGGATACCATTTCCTTTACAAATCGTTCCCCGCCGTCTTTCTTTCGCACTCTATAGGTAACGTTCCATCCTTTCCCTTCTTGTATCGAGCATTTAACTACGTTTTTAACACGATCAATATCTGAGCTGTTAACTCTATTCCATATTTTATAAATGTCCTTTGCGCCTACCTCGGTTTTATGGCCCATAATGCGGTGAAACTCGCTGCCAACGTAGCTCACCATAGGTTTCCCGTCATCCATCTCCATGATTTGGAACACTGCCGTGGGTAAATTTTCTAGCACGTCTTGCCAGCCGTCTATGGCGGAAATTTCTTGGCCTTTGCTGTACTCGGTAACATCCCTGAATATTCCGTAGACGTTCGTGCCTTTCGTTTCAATATCCCTAATCGGCGCTAACACAATATCAAACACTTTGTCTTCTCCGCGCACTTTTATCTTTTGTAGGGTATGTATGCTTTGTTGACTGCAAATTGCGCGTTTTACGTGTTTCGATATGGCGTCTTCTTCATCTCCTAGTAGCTCTCTTGCTTTCTTGCCTAATATGTTTCCGATATCAGTGCCTAGATAGCTTTCCGCCCTCGAATTGGCAAACTTGTACCGCGAGTCTTCATCAAAAACAAAGAGCATATCTGCCGCGGAAAAATAGGCATCAGCGGCATTTGTTCTTTCTTTATTCTCTCCAGGCATCTATCGGGGTGGGGGTATATAGCTGTGGTGTATCTTTATGTTTAGAAAAGGATTACATATAAAGCAATAAAAAAATATCATTCCGTATTACTTATTAATAATACTGGCCGGTCGACGCCTTGCGATAACAGATCTATGCTTGTCGGCTAGTTTTTGAAAAAAGGTTTCTTGCTCAAATGGCCATGTCGCGTCCGTGTCTTCTCGCCAATGCTGGCTGCTGGCTATCTGCTCCTTTGCCCACTCATAATAACCGTCGTGATCTGTTCGTATAAATAATTGCGTTCCTTCCGCACTATATGTGGCAATGGACTCCAGGAAATTTGCCTGTATCAGCCTGTTTTTTTCATGGCGTCTCTTTGGCCATGGGTCCGGAAACAAAACGAAAATCTTCCCCAGTTTTGTCTCTTCTGGTAACGCTTCCAATAGTTCGTTTCCTTCTGTTTTCACGAATAATACATTATTAAGGCCTCTTTTTTGGCGTTTGTTGTCCGCTTTTCTCAGGCGCTTTGCTAGTATATCGACGCCTACGCAGAATTCTTTAGGGTTTGCTTGGCCATAGGCTGTCAAATAATCTCCGTGTCCACACCCAATTTCCAGAGTAATTTCACTTTTGCCGTTTAATAGCGCTTTCAGCATAGCTTTTAATTGGCTGTGTCGCGCGGCAATTGCGTTTTCTAGGTTAATAAGGGAGCCGCTCTGTTCCGTTCTATTCTCTAAAACGATTCTTCGTGCCATGACGCGGTCAACTTTCCCCGCGTCATTCAAGGGAATCCTCTCAACGCAAACCCATTCTTTTGGTATCTTGTATCGCTCTAGTTTTTCTTTAAGTAGTGTTGTGAGTGTATCCGAATTGCAGATACGTTCATCGCAGACCACAAGCGAGACGACTTTTTCGCCCCACTCCTGGTCTTGTATCCCGAAAACGAATACGTCTTTTATTGCGTTTAATGCCCGAATGGCATCCGCGACTTCTTCCGCGTCAACTTTCTCCCCTCCGGTGTTGATGATATTGTCATCCCTGCCTAAAATGATAATGCTGCCTTCTTCATTAATCATTCCGCGATCATGTGTGTCGAAAATTTTATTCCTCGGCTCTAGGCTTGGGTAATAGCCTTTGTATACAGGACCAGTGATTTTAATTTTGCCTGCTTCCAATGGTTTTGTATTCAAAATACGAATACCGAAATCCCCTAAGGGCTCCCCTACTCCATTACCGCCTTTTAGGAACGTCTCCGGATTCATCGCGGTTGCCATGGATGCAGTCTCGGTCGCGCCGTAACAGATGGATATTTTTAGCTGTGCCGCTCGTGCTTGCTCAAGTAGTGTCTCGTCCGTCTTGGCGCCTCCTAAGAAAATGCAATCAAATTGCTTCAGCCATTGCTCCCCTGTCTTGTTTTGCAATAGGCGTCCCATTTGCGTGGGCACCAATGAGGTCACGTAGCCCTCCCCTAGCCTGGGTAGATCGTTCGGGTGTTTTATTGATTTATTATCAATAAATGCGATATCGCCACCGCTTATGACTGCGCGCACGGCTTGCATGAGCCCGCTTACGTGGTAAAGGGGTAATAGGCATGCCGAATTAATTGCGCCGCCGCCTAAAAATGTCTGTGTGCCCTTGGCTGAGCCTTTTAAATTCTCCCAATCGTGAATAACGAGTTTCACCCCGCCTGTGCTCCCGCCTGTCGGGATCATGATATGGCCTAAATGGCGATTTTCCTGGATCTCGATCCCGTAAGGCTCGCTTCCTGCTTTGCTGAATAAATACCCGCCTTTAACGATGCGTTTAAAGTGCTCCCATGTATCGTAGCTCCAGTCTGCATTTGCCAAAAAAACAGCTTCTCCGTTCAATATTCCCGCAAATAGCGCTCCTAAAAAGCGCATCGGGTCGTTTTCGGCAACGATCACATTGCCTTTTTTGGCTTTTAGCTGCAATTTTTGAAGGGCTTCGGCTATATAGGGCTGCAATTTTTTCCAAAATGCACCTTTTTCATCTATTTCCAGCGTGCTCGCGTCCATATCTCTTCCTTTTCTGCTTCAGTCATTCTGCCATAATATAGTTCACAGCCCTCTCCATGGCAATACATCCCGTCTCGTTCGAAAAAGTCACTAGTCCCAAAGCCCACTTTATGGTCGCAGATTGCGGGTATGGCTCCTAGGCTCGCCTCAATGCCAATTGAGCTTTCTAGCACGGTCGAATATACCATGCGTTTTAGTATATCGTCATCAAGCTCCCCTACCCTATCGAGGTCGCCCATTGTGCTTGGTTTGGCTACATATAGCCCTTTAAATCCTGATTTTTCTAGTTCTAGTATGTCTTTTATGGAGCCAATCGACTCATCTAATGCTATTGTTGTCTTGAAATTTTGGGAAACCGCAATCATTTCTCGTTCAAGGCCTACATTTAAGGGTTGTTCAAGGAATTCAATCCCTTGCAGTTCTTCAAGTGCTTCCATCCACCACATAAATTCGCTCATAGAAAGCCCGCCATTAGGGTCTAGTCTTGCCTTGGCGCCTAGGCTCACTAATTCTTTGATGCCTTCTAATTCAATTTCCTTAGCCTCACGAGTGAGCTTTAGTTTCAGGTGCTTAATTCCTTCTTCTAGCCTTTTTAAGCCTTCTGTTGTCGACCCTACTAGTATTACTGTCTCAAACTTACGTTCTTTCTTCTGCTGAAAGTCACCAATCGCGGCTCGCAGTCCGAATGTACTGCAGGGGTATGTCCCCCACCCCGCGCTAATTGCATTAGCATCGATGTTTCCGGAAAAGGAGTCCAGTAATTTGATCGCTTCTGCAATGCTTTCTGTTCCGAACCACTCCAGTGGCGCAATTTCACCATACCCGCGCCTGCCGTTAGGGTCTGTTAATTGTATTATAATTCCTTCCCTATACTTCCATAGCCCGCTGGGGCTTTTGAGGGGCTTTGTGAAGCGTCTCCTGTAGGGTTTGTATTTAAGGCCGAACTTCATGGGGTCTCTCGTTTAGGCATTGATCATGACCATGAGTAGGCTGATGTCCGTTGGGTTTACACCGCTTATTCGGCTTGCTTGAGCCAGGGTTTCAGGTTTTATAGCGTTTAGTTTTAGGGCACTCTCCGTCCGTAGGCCTTTTATTTGCAGGTAATCGGTGTCTCTTTTGAGTTTTATCTTCTCTAGATGAACCATTTTTTCTAATAATCGCATCTCTCGCTCTAGGTAACCGCGGTATCTGGCCCTGTATAATACTTCTTCCTGGGCTTCTTTGCTGATTTTTCTAAATTCTTCAGGCAGTTCAACGCTTTCTAGGTTCTCGCATTTGCGAATGTTGTCACCCCAGGTTCCTCCTTTGCCTTTTTCTGTCTCGAATCGATTTTCCCATTCCTTGATTGCCGCAAGTTTCGCTTCTGTGCGCTTGATTCTGGATTCCGGCATCAAGCCGTGTTCCTTGCAAAGGTGAATTAATCTTACATCAGCACTCGCGTGGTTGAGTAATAGCCTGTGCTCTGCCCTGCTGGTAAACATGCGGTACGGCTCTTGGGTTCCTTTGGTCACTAGGTCGTCGATTAGTACCCCTATGTAGCCCTCGTGGCGCCCCACGATCAGTGGCTTTCCGCCTCTGCTTTTTTCAGCAGCATTCACGCCGGCAATTAATCCCTGGCACGCGGCTTCTTCGTAGCCTGTGGTCCCGTTGATTTGCCCTGCAAAGAATAGATTTTCAACTTTCTTAGACTCCAGTGATGCGTAGATCTGTGTTGGCTGTGCGTAATCATATTCAACCGCATAGGCCGGCTTAAGCATGATTGCGTTCTCCAGCCCTGGGATTGTTTTTAGAAATTCTATTTGCACATCAAAGGGTAGGCTAGTGGATAGGCCGTTAATGTACCATTCGTCCGTGTTAAGCCCCTCTGGTTCCAGAAATAGTCTGTGGCCGGATTTGTCGGCGAAGCGCACGTACTTGTCTTCTATGCTGGGGCAATACCGCGGGCCTACACTTTGTATGCTCCCGTTGTACATGGGGGATTTTTCGAGGTTGTTGTTGATAACCTCGCCCGTCCGCTCGTTTGTATAGGTCATCCAGCAGGACGTTGTGCGGCTCCCAGGAACCCAGCCGATGTACTGTTGGTCAAGATGTTCCACGTGGAACAATTGCTTAAAATCGTTACTGCCTTCGGCGTAGAAGCCAAATAGGGTGGGGGATGTGTCGCCCTTCTGCTCTTCGCACTTGTTTAGGTCTATACTTGCTCCGAGTATTCTCGCGGGGGTGCCTGTTTTAAGGCGTTCCAGCTCGATTCCGGCGTCCACGAAGCTTTGCGAGAGGGTCTTTGCAGTTATGTCGCCTATCCGGCCGCCTTCAGTCTTGTTTTGGCCGATATGCATGAGTCCGCGTAGAAAGGTTCCTGTCGTCACAATCACTGTTTTTCCATAAAAGTTTACGCCTAATCCTGTCTCAACACCTACAACTTTCCCGTTCTTATAGATGAGTCCTGCCACCATCGCTTGAAAGAGGGTTAGGTTTTCGGAGCGTTCTATAATGTGCTTCATGCGAAATTGGTACGCTTTTTTGTCGCATTGCGTCCTGGGTGCTTGTACGGCAGGACCTTTGGAGGCGTTTAATAATCTATATTGTATGCCGGTCACATCTGCGTTTACGCCCATTTCCCCGCCTAGCGCGTCCACTTCTCGTACAATGTGTCCTTTGGCTTGCCCGCCTATTGCGGGGTTGCAGCTCATCTGCGCGACGGTGTCGATATTGCCGGTTAAGAGTAATACTCTTGTTCCCATGCGAGCAGCAGCCAGAGCCGCCTCGCAGCCTGCGTGTCCTGCTCCGCAGACAATTACGTCGTACGGGTTATTTTCGTCGAATGTCAGTCCTTTTCTCATTTCCCAATGCAAAATGTGCTAAATAATTTATCTAATATCTTCTCGTTATCAATTTTTCCGACAACATCCCCTAAATGCTCCAGTGCCTCTCTCAGTTCGCTGCTGGCTAGCTCAGTTGGTCCCTTTTCTTTTATTAACTTAAGGCCTGCCTCAACGCTTTCTTTGGCGCGCATGAGTGCGTGAGCATGGCGCGCGTTCACCACAAGGGTATTCTCGTCTAGACCGTTTGTTCTTTGCTCTAGCCGCTGCTCAAGGGCTTTTCGTAGCTCGCTTAGGCCGTCACCTGTCTTTAGGCTGAGGGATACATGCTCGCATCCGCTTATAACTTCGCTTTGGTTCTGGTTCGTGGCTAGGTCAATTTTGTTTTTAAGTACAATTGTCTTTTCGGGTGTAAACTCTTTTGTCACTTCTTCGGGCAGGGTGGGGTAGGGTAGGGATTGGTCTATTACGAGCAAAAACAGGTCGGCTTCATGGCTTTTCTCCATTGTTTTGCTAATGCCTATCTTTTCTATGTCACTTCCCGCCTCATGCAGGCCTGCTGTATCAATGATTCGAATACAGTGCTGCCCGATCATGATACTTTCGCTGATAAAATCTCGCGTTGTCCCGGGTTGTTCGCTCACGATGGCTCTTTCTTCCCCTAATAGTGCGTTTAATAGACTGCTTTTTCCCGCGTTTGGCGCTCCTATGATAAGTGTTTTTACGCCTTCGTTTAGAAAACTTCGATAATGGCTCGTAGCGATTAGAGTGTCTAAATCATTAATCGTTTTGCTCAGTCGTATCACGTTTCGGGCCTCGTCTTCGGGTGGGAGGTCATCTTCCGGAAAGTCCACGAAGGCTTCTAGTTCAGCAATTGTTTGCGCCAGCTCATCGGTAAAATATTCTACTTTTTTGCCTAGTCCTCCTCGCAATTGCTTTTGAGCGGCTTTTAACGCAAATTCGCTTCTCGCGGTAATCATGTCGGAAACGGCTTCGGCTTGGCTCAAATCCATTTTCTGGTTCAAGTACGCTGTCCTTGTAAATTCCCCTGGTCCCGCGTGCCGACATCCCCGTGCCATCAGGTCCTCAAGTACTTTTTGCACAATCAACGGGTTGCCGTGGCAGTTGATCTCTAGCATGTCTTCCCCTGTGTAAGAGGCGGGTCCTTCGAAATAGGTATAAAGTACATGGTCCAGGGGGGTAGCTCTTTTATCGCGGTACGTTCCGAGCACAGCTTTCCTGGGGTGGGGGAGGGTGTTTGCTCCAATCGCTTCTTGGGCGATTCGCTTACACTCCGGGCCGGATAGCCGCACCACTGCAATCGCAGATTCTCCGCGTGGTGTTCCTAATGCTACTATCGTATCTCCTAATGGCATGCGCTTTCGTTCCCGTTAATTTGAAATGCTTAATGATAAATAATTTGTCATTACTTGTCAAAGCTCCAAAATTGTCTTATTCTTATCTAATATTCACTTTTTTCTTACTATGTTACTTGTTTCTTGGAATGTAAATGGTCTTAGATCCGCAATGCGTCAGGGTTTTGAGGCTTCTGTTGCATCAATGCAGCCTCAGATCCTCTGTCTCCAGGAAACCAAGCTCTCTCATGACGTTTGTCCGGACTTAGCACTGGATGCTTACCCTTACAGAATCTTCCATCACGCAGATAAAAAGGGCTATTCCGGTACGGCCATTATCTCCCAAATCGAGCCGCTTTCATATTCGTTGGATTTCCCTAAATCCGCCAAACATCCTCATCCTAGCGAGGGGCGTGTGATTACTGCCGAATTTCAGGGTTTTACTTTGGTAAATGTCTACGTTCCGAATTCGCAGCGTGGGCTCTTGCGTCTCCCGTACCGTGTCAATCATTTTGATCCCGACTTTCGAGCCTATTTGACGCACCTGGCTCAGAAGAAGCCTCTCATCGTCTGTGGCGATTTCAACGTAGCTCACACGGAACTCGATCTCGCTAACCCGTCTTCCAATCGCAAAAATGCTGGCTTCACGGAGGAGGAGCGTAATGGCTTTACTGCGCTTCTCGATGCTGGTTTTATTGATGCTTTTCGCTCGCTTAACCCCGGAAGGCCGGGCCAGTATTCGTGGTGGACTTATCGTACTAATGCGCGTGAGCGTAGTATCGGTTGGCGTATAGATTACTTTCTGGTTTCTCAAAATTTAAAATCTGATATTAAATCCGCTTCAATTTGTACAAACATCTTTGGCTCAGATCACGCGCCTGTTAGTCTGGAGCTTTCTATTTAAGCCATGCCTATCTATTTATATCAAATTGTTCATGATGATGGTTCTCTTGGCGATATTATCGAGATTGAGCACCACATGGATCGGGGGCCTCTTACTAAAGATCCTTGGACGGGTCAATGTATCAGGAAAGTGTATACGGCTCCTAATATCGCTTCAAAGCACACTCCTGGCAAAACGCGTACGCTTCTAGATAATAAAAATATTGAAAATGCGGGTTTTACTAAGTATGAACGCGACAAATTAACGGGAAAATATAACCGTATTGTGGGTGATTCTGGGCCAAAAACACTTGATCCAAATCAATAATCGTCATTTTTTGCGTTAATTTTTTCAAAATCAGTCAGAATCTGGGCTATATTCGCTAATTATAACCTCGTAATGTGCGTTTTTTCTCAAAAATCCCGGCCTGATTTCCGGAGAAAAGGGGATAAAAATAGCCATTTTTAGTGAACATATGTTTATAAAAACTAAAGAAAAATCAACTATTTTTTAAAATCATCCCAATTATCCCAATTATCCCAATTACCGAGTGGAAAAATACTTGACACTTGTGTATAATGGTTGTCCCGCTTTTTCACTCACCCCGAATTTCGGTAAACCCTAAATAACCCACAATGTCATATATCCCTTCAGAACTTATTACCCTATTTGGGTCATCCATTATCGGAAGTATCATGCGCCTCTGGGGTATGGCCGCGCAGTCGCGGCACCTCGAGCGCCTGTTCTTCCTGAAGCAGAGTAAGATCATCCATGAGGCGCGCATCTACGAAAACCCGGCTTTTCAATGGACGCGTCGTCTCATCGCTCTTTCAGCTGTTTTCTCCATTGTCGTTTTTCCTAAGCTGGTTGCGGTTTTTCTTCCGGAAATTCCTATCCACTTGGGCTACCCTCAGCTTTCCGGAGGTTTCCTCTTCTTCTTCTGCGATATCGAAAAGATAAAGTGGGTGGAACTCTCCGGTCTCGTCATAACCCCGATCGATACTCACTTGGTGGCGGCCATTATCGGCCTCTACTTTGGGGGTTCGTTCATCAACGTCCGTTAACTCCTATGAACTCGTTAAACTTAACTATCGTCATCTTAACCATATTCGTCTTGCTGTTTCAAATTCGTGAATACGTGAAATTTAAGCAGTTCGACTATCTGGATAAATTGATTCGCAAAAATTCAGAGCACATCGCCGCTCTCATCGTCCAAACAAAGCTCATTCACCAACGTCTCACCGAACTCACTTTTAAAACCGATAAAATTCAAGAAAGGATTTAACCCATGAATAATAACCAATTACTGTTGCGTCACGCTATTCTCCTACAACTCGAGGCCGCCTACCCGGGTAGTCTCCCCATCGAAACTGTCCGTCAAGGGGTTTGTGTTGCCGGGTTTAAGTTGGATCAATGTGTATTAATAAAAGAACTACACTATTTGATTGAAAAGAAAATGATCACGACAAGGCAAAATACGCTTAGTCCTTCCGCTACTCGATATTCACTAACTGCTGATGGCAGAGATTACCTGGATTCCCAGGGTCTGGTCGCTGCTTTCTAGGCTATTAACTTCACTCTGTTTATTATGGAAACTAAATCATCATCAATGCCGGGGCCGCAGTTTGTCAGTCATCTCGATTCGCTTCGGCTTTCCAAAAAGCTTACGGATGAGGTCATGGAGATCTGGAATCCTGGTCACCATGCTGCCGGAGAGTCAATGTCTGTCGCCTGGGATGCCGTATTCACGTTCTTTTGCGAGGATAAAAATAAGGATCTCGATTTGGATTCTCTTCAAAAGCTTGCCAATATCATGCAGCGTTTGGCGTGTAGTCATAAATCGCTTCGGAATTTGGAGATAAAGGTGCGTGAGCACCAAATTCGCGAAGAGGAATTCGAGCAGAAGAAGGAATGCGTGCGAGCCGCGCTTAACTCAGTTCGTGAAACAAAAGATGGGTTGACGGAGGCCACTCTCCTGCAGATCGAGGAACAACTTAAACTTCTATAACGTCTCATTATGCCCTCTTAACTCGTTACCCTGGAAATAAGCCCTACCCTAACTATAGCCCTCCTGACTTTTCAGGAGTGGTCGTCTGAATCGCGATTGGCGCAGTAGTCCACTCGTTACGGCATCTGCTGCGTCTCGCGTTTCAAGAATCTCTTATGTCTACGCGCTTTCTCATCGAGAAGTGCGCAGGGGCCCACCTTTGTTATCTCTAATCTCAAATTATTCTTAAACTCAAAATCTCTCAATTCTCATGGAAACTTTTTTTCTTCCTTATCAACAGCGCTGGATTCAGGACACTTCTCGTATTAAGTTGATGGAAAAATCTCGTCAGATCGGTATCTCTTGGGCCACGGCCTATAGCGTTATTCGTCGTCAATCGAGTGTCGGAAATGCGCTCGATGCTTGGGTGTCTTCGCGTGACGAACTTCAGGCAAAACTTTTCTTGGAGGACTGCAAGGCGTTTGCTAAAACGCTACAGCTCGCGGCTACAGATCTCGGCGCTTCTATCATTGATGAGAGTTCGCGTTCTTCTGCTTTTTCGCTGAAATTTGCTAACAACACGCGTGTCCATTCGCTTTCTTCAAATGCGGATGCTCAAGCGGGAAAGCGTGGTTCGCGTGTTCTGGACGAGTTTGCGCTCCATCCGGATCCTCGTCTCCTCTATAGCATCGCCTACCCTGGTATCACGTGGGGCGGTCAACTCGAAATCATTTCAACGCATCGGGGTAAGGATAATTATTTCAACGCGCTCATTCGGGATATAAAGTATAATGGAAATCCAAAGGACATTTCTTATCATAGAGTGACGCTTCAGGATGCTCTGGATCAGGGTTTTCTTTCTCGTCTTAAGCAAAAATTGCCAAAATGCGATGATCGCCAATCTATGGATGAGGCGGCTTACTTTGATTACATTCGTTCCGCGTGTGCCGATGAGGACTCTTTTCAGCAGGAATATATGTGCGAGCCCATGGACGAGTCTGCTTGCTTTATTCCCGCCGAATTGGTTTTTCCTTGCGAATATACGCCTGATTATAACTGGGAAATTGATTTCGCAAACTCGGGTCGCAATCCGCTTTTTCTGGGTGTCGATATCGGCCGAGATCACGATCTAACAGTCTTCTGGCTTCTGGAATCGATCGATGGTGTTCTGTTTACTCGATCCATTTTGTGCCTAGAAAGGGCAACTTTCGATCTCCAGGAGAAATATTTAAATGACTATCTCGCACTCCCCAATCTTCAGCGTGCATTTATCGACCAAACGGGTATCGGTCGCCAGTTTGTCGAGGTTGCCCAATCTCGTTTCGGCCAAAGTCGTGTTCAGGGAATTCACTTCACGAGCGTTAATAAAGAGCAAATGGCTTTTGATGTGAAGAAGGCTTTGGAGCAAAAATCACTTCGTTTTCCTGAGGACAAATATATTCGTTCAGACTTTAGATCGATTCGTAAGGAGATTACTTCAACCGGGGGCATTCGTTTTACGTCAACTCGTGGGAAGAATGGTCACTCGGATCGTTTCTGGGCACTCGCTTTAGCGATAAGTGCCTCGAAGGAAATGTATCCCGAAAGTCATTACGAATCAATATCTCGCAAATCAATTAACACAAAGAACTACTCATTATGAAAACAAGCTCAATTATTCCAAACTCACGTTTCCGAAATTCATATCGATCGGGAATTAACCCCATTCGTAATCTCACGCCGCAGTCGCTTGTTCGTGTGCTCGATGCTTTTCAGGGGGGTAATTTAGCTCCTGCCGCGCTCGCTTGGGATGCCATCGAACGCCGCGATGATCTCTTAAAGGGGGTTGCCGCTAAGCGAAAGAAGTCTGTTGCGCGCCTTCCCTGGAGTGTCCTCACGGTCGATGATTCCGAGGAGGCTCTCATGCATAAAGCGGCTCTTGAATATTTTTATAACAATCTCACCTCTACCAATGCTTGCGATAATAATGAATTTGGCGGCTTCTCTCTTTTGGTTAAGCAAATGATGGATTCGATTGGTAAAAAATACGCGGTTCATGAAATCGTTTATCAACCTAACGCAACAACCGGAAAGCTTACGGCGTCGTTTCGTTTCGTACCGCTTTGGTTTTTTGAGAATAAAACCGGCCGATTGCGCTTTCTTAAATCGGACAGTTCTCAGGAGGGTATTGCCTTAGAGGAGGGTTCTTGGCTGGTGACAGCGGGCGATGGTCTGATGGAATCTTGTTCAATTGCGTATTTGTTTAAGCATCTTCCTTTGCGTGATTGGTTGGTCTATTGCGAACGTAATGGCATGCCGGGCGTCAAGGGCACAACGGATGCGATTCCGGGAACTCCGCAATGGGATTCTGCCAGAAGTGCCGTACTTGACTTTGGTTCCGAGTTTCACGCGCTGCTTAATAGGGGGACGGATATCGAGCCCATCGACCTAACCGCTCGCGGAGAGCTTCCTTACCCTAAGCTTGTAGAGCGCATGGATCGCGCCATGTCAGCCCTTTGGCGTGGCAGTGATTTGTCTACCATCTCTCGCGAGCAATCAGCAGGTGCTTCTTTGCAATCGGAAGAATCAGCGCTTCTGGAGGAGGATGATGCCGCTCTTGTTTCGGAAACGCTCAATATTCAGGTAGATCGTTTCGTGCTCAAATACTTGTTCGGTGTGGAGCGTGGTAAGGCCTACATTCGCGTGAATTCAAATAATCACTACCAATCGCTTAGGGATTTGGAACTGTATCGCAGGCTTTGGGAGATGGGGCTCGCTATCCCCGAAAACAAGCTTCGCGAGCGTTTTAGTATCCCTAAGCCGGATACGAAGGATCAAGAGTTAACTTCAAATGAAACGGAATAAATTGTCATGAATATGTTAAGTAAAAGAATTAAGTTAAAAAAGGAACTGGCAACGTCTGTGTGGTTTCATGTCCAGTCGTACGGAAACTTTCCGTATGAAAATGGTACAAAATGCGTTAATTCCTATAGCGCTTATCTGGTGCTTGCTAAGTTTCACTCAATCCTAAGTCTAGTGCTTCGCTATTTTAAAAAGCTTCCTGTCGTCTGTTTGGAGAATTCTAAACAAAAAATTTGCGGCAGAATATCGGATCTCGAAGTTCGGCATGATGGTATCTGGGTTCTGGTTTCTTTGAATCAAAATGGCTGTCGTCTGTATCATACACTTAAATACAAGATGGCAATCCCGTCATGGAGAATGAAATGTATTGGAAATGATACTTATGAGCCCGATCGATTGCTTTCTGTTGAATTGGTTCAATATGCCCAGTCAAAAGAAATAACGGAAGGTGTACGTCAATTTTCTCCAAAAATTCCGATAACAAATGATGTCGCGAATTCGCGCAAGCGCAATGAGGGTAATAACTATTTCCTTACGCTCGTTAATGCGCGCATGGCGGAAACTGGAGAGGATTACACCACAGCTTGGCGCACGGTTAAAAAGTTGCGTCAGGACATTTTTGAGGAATTTTTTCTCTAAACTCAAACCCAAACAAAAGTATGAAAGAAGAACAAAATAACACAGCAAATAACATCGGTAGTGTATCCACGCATGCCGAAGGTAATCTCACCTTCAAGGCGGCTGAAAATATAAACACAAAATATATTTTTGGCGCTTTCAGGGGAGCTCAGGGGCAAATCGCTTCCGCTACCGTAGGTGATGTTTCAAAAGGTGATCGCGCCATTTGTGTCATCACGGATTGTGGAAACCAGGGGGATTTGGTCAATGCCCAAATTCTTGGTTCCAACGCCGGTACGATGAAAATTGTCGCAGGCAGCAAAATCGTTGCAGGTGACCTCTTGACGTCCACTCAGGGCGGCAAGGCCATCAACTACAAATTAATGCCTAAGGGGTTATATCACATTTATGGAATCGCTATCACGGGCGGTTTCGAAGGCGGTATGGTGGAGTTTACTCCAACTCTTGGTCTCGAAAAGGAAAATAAGTAAAACACTCACTCTCAAAGAAAATATTATGGAACCAACTAACGCAAATAAAATTGAAACTGCATCTGAGTCTCGCTTCAGCGCCGCTCATTTCTCGGAAGCTTTGACAGCTTATTCAACTGGATGGAAGGATCCTGAAAATTTGGCTGCAATGCTGGATTTTATTGCTCCTTCTGTTCCGGTCGGTCGCCGTTTCGAGTTCAAGAAGCAAAACAACGCGGAGGCCTTTTTGGCGGAAGCGGACGATGTTCGCGCTATAGGAAGTTCCTTTAAGCGTATCGAGTATTCGGGCACATCTGTAAATGAGAAGACGATTAATAAGGGGTTAACAATTCGCGTCGACCATGACGAGGTCATGGGTGATGACTGGCAGGAGCGTTACGTTCAGTTGCTTGTTCAGCGTCTTTATCGAAATGAAATTCTTCGTGCGATTTCGGCGTTAGATCAATCCGCTAAGCTTACAAAACTGCAGTGGAGTAAAACGAGTAACCCGGATGGCGACTTAAGAAAGTCCATAATCACAGCGGCTACTGCCAGTGGTGTTCGTCCTAATCGCATCTTGTTTAGCGAGGGTTCTTGGGATGCGCGTGCTTCAACTTATGAAAGTAAGGATAATGCTGGCGCGTTTCGTTCTGCTGATATATCTCCTGAAGAATTATCACGTAAATTGCTAGTCGATGATGTTCGTGTCATTCGATCACGCTATCAGGCGTTATCGGGGGGCAAGTTGCCGATGGCGGAGAATGCTGTTTACGCGTTCTTTGGTCAAGCAGCTGTCACAAAGGATGAGCCTTCAAATATCAAGCGTTTTGTTACGCCTACGGATTCAGGAAACGATTTCCGTGTCTACTTGGAGGAGCATGCTAAGTACACAGATATTTCTGTGGAGCATTACTCTAATATCGTTGTTACGTCAGATTTGGGTATCCAAAAGCTGGTGACAACTACTGTCTAATTATATCGTTATCCGGCTCGCTGGTCGGGCCGGATAATTTATTCTCGTTACCTAAAAAACCTCAAATTAAAATACTATGAATTCCACAGATTGGATACTTATTAAACCCAATGATGTCTACGATTACCTTGCGGCACCGCAAGTTGAGCTCCTTCGACAGCGAGCGTTAACGGAGGGGCAATCAGACCCGCTCATCGAAATTATATTAGACATCGTCATGTTCGTTCGGCTTCACCTGCCGCCTATGCTGCAATCGAGCCAAAAGCAAGCGCTCATTCCTAGAGAGCTTAAGGGCTGCGCTTGTAGACTTATTGTGGAGGCGCTTCAAAGTCGAATCCCAAATATTCGTCTTACCCCGGATCAGGTTCGTAATGCTAATAACGCGCGCAAGCATTTGTTGGATATTGCAAAGGGCGCTATTCGGTTTAGTTCTTTCCCGCAGGCCATAACGGCTCACCGGGTCAGTAATGCTCTCGTAACTCGTCAACATCTGGGAGGGCTTTAATATGAATAGTTTTTTAGAAGACTTGCAATACGATATCGCGCGTAAGCTTATGAGGGAATACTCGGGTATCCCTGTGTTTGCCTACACAGCGGATAATCTTGAGGTCACTTTGGGAACTTCTTTTGGTATGAGTCTTGTGGTAATGCCGCCTCTCCCTAAGCGCGTTGTTCCAAATCTGCCGGGTCTTGCGTACGAAAAATTGTCTATTCGTATTCGTGTTATTGAAATACCGTCTACAAATAGTACTGGCTATAGACCGCTCGGTTTTGTTGAGGATATGTGTCGTAAACTGAATCACTGGATGCCCGCTTTCGAGGGGGTGGAAACTCCTTTGGTTATTTCTGAGGAAAATCCTTGGAAGGAAATTCGCGACCCGGAAAAAATGGGGCGCTTTATTCTCGAAGCTGAATTTACTCTTTCAGCGTATCCTAAAACCCCTTACGTAAGGAAACTATATAATGAAAACGACTATTAATGGACTATGCAAAATCACCTACAAGGGAGAAACGTTTTACGCTGTAAAAGGGGTCTCTATAATCACGGAATGTGTTTATAGTACGATCAATACCTCTGTTCAGGGTGTACAACGCGTTTGCCGCAATTTAGTAACGGAAGTTTCTTTTATCCCTGTTTTTGAGTGGACGGATAAGCGTTTTGATACGCTTTTTCCTTACTTTTCAAACTGTTGTGGTAAGAGTATCTTTCAATCGTTTAGCGGCGAACTCGTTATAGAAACTATCAGTGGAGATGTTGTTACCTTTTCTAGGGCAGCGGTTTCGCGAATGCCTTCACTGGAGTGGGGCTCAGATAGGGTCTTTGGTGAATTATCACTAAGATCTCTTGGTGCTCCTGTCTCGTCACGTTCTACAGCCTACGGGTTTAAGAACATAAAGCCTAAAGAGAAAATATCTCTCGCTTCGGGGCCTTTTCAGGTCTCATGGGGAAACGAATCATTAAGTAGCGCCATTGCTGCGGAAATCGCTTTTTCATTGGATTTGGAGAAGGTATTTTCAGATGAAAGTGGAGTTGTAGATTATGTCATTAAAGAGATGTCATCTCAGATTAAACTTGATCATTATTATGACCGAGATGCCGCTTTTGCAGAGCGACATTACAGGCCTGGGCAATCTCTAATGAGCCTTGCTCGGCCAATTCGTCTAGAATCCACTAATCTTGCTTGCATTATCGAGGATGTCTTTCTCGCCAAGCGAAAAGAAACGTGTGCTTCTGGAAGACGCGTACAAACGCTCCATGAATCCCTTTGCGACTCATCGAAGAGAACTTTCAAGCTAACCCAGAACTAGAAAATAAAATGAAAATCATATTTGATAAATTAGAAATTGCTCGTGGAACCGCATTCAACGAATCCCCTTATGATTTATATATTAAGGGGGGTAAGGAGATTCAGGTAACCCAGTCCTTGCGTGCCAAAACAATCAAAACAAATGACCGTGGAAACTTTGAAACACGTATTTCATTCCGTGTTCGAAGAGAACATGGATCGGCTGAAGAGGCAGTTGCGTATGCGCTTCTCCATCCTGCAGAAGTTTCCCGCTATTCCGGGAATGTCATGTTTTTGCCGGAAGGAGACGTGATTTCATCTAAAATGCTCCTAAAAGAAGCTGCAGTAACAAGTGTCAATTGCAATTCCATTGGAGCATCAACTTATCTTAGATACGAAATTGTGGGGGGTGAGTTATGCAAAATGAATTAATTGAGCTAAGGCAAGCTATCAACGACTTGAGGGAGGAGCTTTCTCATCAGCAATTAAGTATTGAAGCTATTAAGCGCTTTTTCGAGCAAGCGATCGAAGCGCAGGATCTACGAATTAGAAACCTGAGGAATGAACAATGAATTGGAAATTGGAATATAACGGAAAAATCAAATCTTTTGCCGATTGGGGCCTTTCTCAACTAACCTTGAGAAGTCTCAATCAGGGTAAGGATATCGTCACCTTTTCCTTGATTGGGAATAACTTATATGATGAGGATCTTTTTTCTCCGGAATCATCTATTAGGATTGTTAAAGGAAAAGAGACTTGGTTTGCAGGCCGCGTTATTAAGACTCCTGGCATGGGCGATCCTTTTAAGGAGGAGAAGCGATATGAAGTTGCCGGCCCTTGGTGGTATTTGGAGAATCTAATATACCAGCAGGAATGGCGAAGTGGACCAAGTAAAACTATCCTTTCCAGCCGTGTCATCTTGGGGCAAAAGGGTGATGGAAATCGCTGTAATGCCAATGATCAAATCAGAGAGATTCTCCAGTATGCGATACAGTCAGGGGCTCCGTTCGATTTAGGCGATCTGGATGTTGCTGCTGAGTTTCCTTATGATGAGGCTAAGGACATTAGTTGTGCCGAGGCAGTTCAGCGCATCTTACGTTGGGTGCCCGATGCTGTTGTTTGGTTTGATTATTCAAAAAAAACTCGTCCTTTGCTGTATATTAAGAGACGTTCTGCGATGACAACGTTCGATCTATCGCTTAATGATGCTTCTGGTGTTCAAAATTTAAGAATAACGCCACGTCACGATTTAGTATTGCCCGGTGTGATTATTAAGTATGAAAGGCATCACAAGTCGAACGATCAGCAATGGATCACGATTCAAGAAGATAAATTTCCTGAAAATATGAGTGATAAGGCTTTTAAGGCTTTGGTGATGACGGTCGAGCTTGATGGTGGTGGAGCGACTCATGTGAAGCAAAAGGTTTCCGTTCAGCCCCTAGATGTTAATGATGAAAGTTGGTGGATAGGCCACATGCCTTTCTTGCGTAGTGCTAAACCAGGTAGTATTGTTATTGAAAGCTCAGCGCGAACGGGCACCCTTCCTAATGAACTGATTTCTGGGGGCATTTCCAAATGGATGCCCGTTTCGGTCGAAGAAGAAGTAATCCGTGCAAAAATTTCGTATGAAACCGAGCATGAAACGGTAAATGGCCGGGAGGTAGCGGTTCGTGTTTATGCGACAAATGCAACAAGCCGTTCTTATTATAATAGGGTCTCCTCTGCTTCGGGGGAAGAAGTACCGGTCGGTTTGTCTAAAGTGCTCTATGAATCTGTCAGTAAGTTGCATTATGATGGGGAGGTTCAGTTGGAGCAGAATGAAGTTGGTGGCGCTAGTCTTATGGGCTCAGTTATCAATATTAAAGGAGGTAAAAAAGAATGGGAGACTATGTCCGCTGTTATTCAAGAAGTTCGCATGGAGGTCGATTATGGACGAACTTATCTTCGTTTTGGAACGCCAAAACATTTGGGTGCAGATGACTTAATCGAGTTAACGCGCAATAATCGTAGACGTACCGCGGCTCGTAGTGCTATAAGGCGCATGAGACCATCAAAGCGTAATCAAGGTTTATTGGAGCAATCTACCCATTCTCGTATCGAGAATACAGACACAACTGGCAGCGCTTACGAGCGATTGGAATTCAAGAGTAAGGGGAATCCTGAGCGCAAAATTATCGTTGATGCCGGTGGTATACTCAAGGACTTGGTGGTTCAGCTGCGTGAAGAAGGTGTCTGTGAAAACGGTCAATTAAAAAGGCGGCTTGTCTTGTGCAGTGAGCCTTATCAAGAGCAGGACAGCAAAACCAAGGAAACTATATGAAAAAAGCAGAAGCATTCGTAAATCCCGTTAATCAATACGGTCTTCCACATTGGTATATCCCTTGGATCTCCCTTCCGGAGTCTACGGATATTTATTTCAAGACACCTCAAGCGTTGTGCCGCTTTTATTGGGCTCTTGATTATTTAAGGGTACATTATACTTATGAAATTAACGGAACGACTATCGAGCGTGATTTTAACGTGAGTGCAAATTTGGCTCCAAAAGAGCGCTTATGGAGGGCTCCTTTGGTGTATTCAAGTATAGTAGACGAAGAAATTGCTTACGTTGGCAACCTAGGCATGGCACACATCAAGCGTAACGATGAGGCTGGGTTGTTTCTTGTCAAGTGGGAGTTGTTCGAAAGCGATGCGGATAAGAATTTCATATTAAGTAATCAAGTATTGCCTGGGATGAAATTATTGAGTCAAAAACAGTTTAACCTTATGGGGCAAACCGCGAATATTTACCTATACTCCAATCGAAAAGGGTGGCAAGGCAAGATACACGCTGCCTCGTTGGATGCTATTTATTATCAATGGTGATAAATCACTTTTTTGGGATGAGTGTATGCAAGGTTTTGGTGCATATAGCTTCCGTGAGTTCCTTGACATTGACTGCTTTCTTTTGTAACTGCTCTTTTAATATTGGAAAGTTGTTTGCGATTTCGCTTTTGGTTGTGAATTTTTCAAAATACGAGATATCGTAAAAAAATAGTGGCCAGACTTTTACGAGGCCCCTTTCGCCTTGTAGTTCGATGCGATGTTCGAGGATGCCGAGATCGAATAATTTAACAATGGTGTTGAGTTGAATGTATTGAACGCCATTCCAGTTTGAGATAGGGTGGTCCATGAGCGCATTGAAGAATTTGTGAGCACCTTTGGGATTTTTTAAACACTTATTGAGTAGTACCTTGATATCCTTCTTGGATCTGGTGAATTGGAGCATTTGGAGAAGGTAGCCTGGTTCGATATCAAGTTTGCTAAAGTTGGAAACTTCTTCTATGGAGAAATTAAAATAATCAGCCAAACATTGTTGTGATGGGTTTAATTTAACTTCAACTTCTGGTGTCGCTATATAGCGGTTTATTAAAGGGTTTTTTATGGGCGAATGGTTCGTGCTTTTAGTATACGAGGCGCCCTTGTCTTTTGTATTGACAGTTTTTGTGCCTGTAGAGTTGTGTGTGTTGACTTTATTGATTTTTGTATTTATCATTACGGATTATTTATTAATTGATATCAATTGTGCATATTAATATATTTGTTGTCAATACTGTTGGCGCTGTTTGTTATATTACATTCTTATTTAATTGTAGTTGTTAATTTGGCCAGGAGTGTTTCTTTCTTGCATTGTAATGTATTGAGGCGTAGATAGATAGTATGCGAACAATGTTTTTTAGTATAGCTTTCTTGGTGCTTTTGGGGTTAGGTGGATGTAGAAAAGAGCAGCCTCAGTATGCCTTTACAAATACGAAGCCGCTAAATCCTAATGAGCAGATGCAGGATGATGTCCCCGGACGTGGGGATGACGAACCTGCGGATATCTCTACATTGAGCATGTATGAAGAGGGTGCTGCGGTGAAAGAGGGTGGATATGAGCCGATTGTCCGACCTGATGACGAAGAAGTGACAATGCCTTATGAAGAGGAGGAGATGAGCTCGAGTGAGTACATGTATACCTCATATGGAGATGATGCTTCTCAAATGAGCAAGGAACAGACTCAAAGTATGCCTGAGGTAACGGATGAAGAAGCGCATAACGAGGCCTTGCCGCAGAGTATGCCGCTAGAAGCTAATCAATAAAGTTTTTATAAGTATTTAGCCATTAATGGCTTGCTGTCCTTGGAGGCTTTTTTAGGGCTGTATTGTTAGTTTTTTTATTTTTTAACTTAACAATACGTTGAAAATTTGTTTTATGGAATGCGTGATCATTTCAGACGATAGAAGTAGTAAAGTTGAATGCATTTTGGATGCAGGGGATCGGGAGCATTCGTGGCATCCGTTTACCCCTATGTTGGACTATTTGAAGGAGCCGGCTATACATATAGCACAGGGAGAGGGGTGCTGGTTGTATGATACTGAAGGGAAACGCTATTTGGATGCTTGTGCTTCGAATTGGACTTGTCTGCATGGGCATAATCACCCTGTATTGAAGGCGGCGTTATTGGAGCAGGCAGAGAAACTGTGTATGTCGACCTATAAGGGGGCGAGCCATGTACCGGGAGCCAAGCTTAATAAGAAACTAGCCGATATCGCGCCGAAGGGCTTAACGAGAGCCTTTTATACGGATAATGGATCGTGTGCGATGGAAGCGGCTTTAAAAATGTCCTTGCAGTATTGGCAGATGATCGGGCGCGCAGAGAAAAGAAAAGTGATCAGCATGGCAGGCGGATACCATGGAGACACGATTGGGGCCATGTCTATGGGGGATTGCGGTTCATTTCATGAACGCTTTAAAGACTGGCAATTTCCATCAGCTCATTTTCGTGCGCCACGATGTGAAGAATATGGAGGAAGGGTTTTTTATGAAAAGAGTGAAGAAAGCATGAGCGAGTTAAGCGAATTGCTAGAAAGACAAGGACATGAGACCGCGTGCCTTGTAATGGAGCCATGGATACAAGGGCCTGCCGGCATGCGTATGCAGCCTAAAGGCTATCTAAAAGAAGTTGAAAGACTTTGCCTGGAGCATGGTGTACATCTTGTTTTGGATGAAGTGTTTGTTAGTTTTGGACGAGTAGGGGAATTGTTTGTTTGCAAAGCTGAAGACGTCTGCCCTGATTTTTTATGTGTGGCGAAAGGCTTAACCGCAGGCGTATTACCGATGGCGGCAACTTTAGTAAAAGAGCCTATATATGAAGCTTATTTGGGTGAAATAAAAGAAGGAAAAACGTTTTACCACGGGCATACTTTTTCAGGTCACCCCTTGGCGGCAGCAGTAGCTTGTGCCAATATTGATTTGGTGGAGGAGATGATTGCCTGTGGAGAATTAGCTAAGCAAATAAACGTTTTCGAAAAAGCAGTTTGCCGCTATTTTTCAGGCCATGATTTGATATCTGGTATACGCCAGCGCGGCATGGTATGTGCGATCGATATAGACTGCGCGAAACAAAAAATAAATTCGATTCCCTTGGGATACGATGTTTGGCGCAGACTGAAAGGTAAAGGAGTTCTTGTAAGGCCTTTGGGCGACAGTTTGATCATTGTACCGCCATTGGTGATGAATGCCAGTGAATTTGATTTTATGTTTAGCAGAATCCTTGAAACAATAGAGGAAGCAATCGGATGAAAAAAGAGCTATTAGAATTATACGCATTACCATTCGAAAGCCTTCTGGAAGAGGCGAGAAAAGTTCATGAAAAACATCATAATGCCAATGAAGTGACCCTCTTTAGCGCGTTGAATGTGAAGGCAGGCGGGTGCCCGGAAGATTGTGCCTTTTGCCCGCAATCAGCTCACTACGCGACCGGTGTTACAAGAACCAACTTAATCGATGTGAAAGAAGCGGTTGCGTTTGCTTATAAGATGAAATCGCTGGGTTGCTTGAAGCTTTGTTTAGGGGCGGCTTGGCGAGCTGTACCTAAAGGAGATCTGTTTGAAGAGATCCTAGAGCTTGTTCGCAGTGTGAGTGCGACCGGGGTAAAACCCTGCCTTAGCATGGGCATGCTAGATATTTGGCAAGCCGAAGCCTTACGCGATAGCGGCGCTTATGAGTATAACCTTAATTTGGATACTTCCAGACGATATTATAGCAATATCATAAAGACACGTACTTATGATGAGCGCTATGAAAGTATGCGTAACATTCAGCGAGGAGGATTAAGGCTTTCTAGTGGCGGCATTATTGGTATGGGCGAAACGATTGAAGACCGAATAGACTTACTCGACGAGCTTGGACGTTTAGACGAGCCACCTGCTACTGTTATATTAAATTTGCTATTGCAGATAGAGGGGACTCCCTTGGCTAAGGCTCCCGAGATTCCGGAAGAAGAATTTATACGAATGGCGGCACTTGCTCGCATAAGAATGCCAAAGGCTGATTTAGCCTTATCCGCAGGCAGGAAAAAGCTGAGCAAAGTGGGGCAAAGCCTTTGCTTCAGAGCCGGTGTGAATGGCATTTATACCGGACCAAAGATTTTGACAGTGCCGAATCCTACGGTTGAAGAGGATAAGGTGATGTTAAGCGAACTGGGTATCAGGATTGCGGTATGAAAACAATTATTATTACGGGCAACGACACCGGAGTAGGTAAAACGAAAGTTGCCGGTTACCTGGCCCGAATGTTTGCCCTGGAGCAGTTGTCGGTTCAGTATGTCAAATTAGTTGAAACAGGGATAGCGGATGGAGTAACGGGAGATGTAGAATACGTAACAAGTGAAGCTGCCGGTATGGCGGTCCAAGGCATAAGACTTTTTCGCTATGAAGCCCCACTTGCTCCCGTAACAGCATCGCAAGCTGGCGGAAGGTTATTGTTTATGAAAGATATACGTTCGCGCTTAGATGAATTGTCGACAGGTGACGTACGATTGATTGAAGGAGCAGGAGGTGTCAGCGTGCCGCTGGATTCCTCAGGAGACGATATCGTGGAATTTGCGCAACAAATAAAAGCTGATTTTATTCTGATTGTTGTGGAAAATAGATTGGGAGCGATTAATCAAGGGCGATTAACCCATGAATACGTGAAGCGAACGAGTATTCCGAGCGCTATTTGGCTAAACGAGAGGGTTGCAGTATCTGCAGATGTAAAACGCTCTAACGAAGTTGAATTAAATAGGTGCGGTATCACGATCGTTGGTAGAAGTGATCTCGAGATGAAAGAGGTTACCCGAGACGATTCCTTTTGGAGGTAATATGGAAACATTTTTACAAGCTAGATGTGAGCGTTTTTTGAATGATATTTCGGCTTTGGGGCGCTTGAGGACAAGAAATTCTAGCGATATAGACAACAAGAGCGTGATTGATTTGACTACGAATGATTATCTGGGGCTTGCCAAAAGTGAGCGCGTGAAAAATGCTACAATCGCCGCGCTAGAAAAGTATGGCAGTTCTGCTTCCGGATCCCCTGTTGTGAACGGGTATTTAGCCATACATAAGGAGTTTGAGGAAAATCTATGCGATTGGCTAGGCTTTAATGAGGCCGTATTATGGAGCTCAGGGTTCTTGGCTAATGAGAGCATCATGAGTGGTCTTGCGAGCAAGGGAGATATTGTGCTTATAGATAGACTGGCGCATTACAGTTTGATCAAAGGAACTCTACGAAGCGGAGCACGCATGATTAGGTATCATCATTTAGGATACGATGCCTTGGAAGACCAGCTTAAGCAGTATTCAAAATCGAGCCGAAATATTTTTGTAGTTACAGAAAGTTTATTCAGCATGGATGGGGATTATCCGGACTTAGAACGAATAGCAGAGCTGAAGAAGAAGTATAATTTCGTGTGGATCGTTGACGAAGCTCACGGGATAGGTTGGTATGGCGCGGAAGGAAGGGGTGTATGCGGGATGCAAGGGGTGATAGGGTCTGTTGATCTTTTAGTAGGAACATTAGGGAAGGCGATGGCAAGCCAAGGCGCCTTTGCTATGTTCCGTAATTCTGTCGTGAAGGATTATGTTATTAACGCTTGTAAGGACTTTATGTATACAACTTACCTGGCGCCCGTTTTAGTCGGCGCAGCCAATGAGTCCTTAGCCTGTATTCGAGAGATCAGAGAAAGTGAACGAAAGAATTGGCAGCAACGAGCATGTGCTCTGAGAAAGGCACTTAATATCCCAGTGGAAGGGCATAACGGCAGTGATGGACCCATCTTGCCTATCATTATTGGGAGCGAAGAAGCTGTCATGTGTACTGCAAAACAATTTTATGAAAATGGCCTCAAGGTAGCTCCGATACGCCCGCCAAGTGTGCCCAACGGGAGAAGCTTACTAAGACTCTCGTTGAAAACTGATTTGGACATGGAAGTGATTGCGCAACGTGTTCAAAAAAGCATGAAAGGAATAAGTTGCGCATGAAGACCCTGTGGGTAGGAGGCTGGGGTGTTGCGCCAAAATCTATACTGGATTTGGCGCAGACACGGTTTCCTGATGCTGAGCATACCTGTGTGGCTCCAGCCCAAGACGCTATTGAGTTAATCAAGCAAGGGGCATATCAGGCGTATGTAGGTTATTCTTTGGGCGCGAGCTTGGTATTATCCGAAGTAGGGAAATCGATTAAAGCGGAGAATGTTTATTTGATGGCACCCTTTGTTAATGTTGCGAAGCAAGCTAGCTGCTTAAGTAAATTAAGTATAGCACAAGTGGAGTGGCTGTGCAGGCTTGTAGAGCAGAATCCTAAAGAAGCGTTAACCCGATTCTACAGCTTTGCCGGATTGGCCGACAAGACAGACGGTACACTCCCTTACTCAAAAAATGAATTATTATGGGGCTTATCGTATTTATTGAAAACGAAAGCGCCTGTTTCGATAAAAGGCATTGTACAACTTATTTTAGGAGGTTATGACAAACTTGTGGATAAGTTCCTGATGCAAGCCCTTTTTCCCGATGCGATGCTGATTGAAGAAGCCGGGCACGATTACCGTGACTTAATCAGCTATTTAAAAATAGGAGCCAGGTGATGCGATTTAATGAAAAGGCAAACATGTATGACGGCAATGCGATAGCCCAACGGGATGCAGCCCTTTGGGGAGCGCAATGGATTGAAGATAGCCTTGATGGGAGGATTATAAAAGAGTTTGGCGCGGGAACGGGGCTGTTTAGCGAAGAATTGATAAAACGTGCCCCTGAGAGGTTTTACGCGAGTGACGTGAGTGAAAAGATGGTAATAGAAGGAACCAAAAAATTACCCAACATAGCGTGGTCTACGGAAAATGCCTGGGAGCCTAATACCGGGAAATATGATCGCATTTATTCTTCCAGCTTGCTGCAATGGGCGAGAGATCCCGTTATGGCATTACGAAAGTGGACAAACGGCTTAAATGAAGGAGGGAAAATGTTACACATTTTTTTTGTCAAAGGGAGCTTGTGTGAGCTCAACGACGTCATGCCTCGCCTGAAAGGACTTGAATGGAGAGATTGCGCCTATTGGCTGAATGCTTTTGTTCAAGCAGGTATAACGTTAACGCGTTATTCGGAGAAAGTGAATAAATACTACTACCCGGATGTATTTACAATCCTGAAACAATTAAGGGATAGCGGCGTTACCCCTGAGAAAAGCGTAGGCAGACAGCAAACAATCTTACGGCAGGCGATTATTAATTACGATAAACGCTATAGAAGTGCCGCAGGAGTGCCCTGCACCTGGAGTGTTATGCGGATAGAGTGTTGTATTTAAGTACTGATCTGGGTTGAGTACTAGTGTTGCGGAGGGTAGTGCTTCTCGAGTTCCGCTGTAATATAACGAAAAGTTTCATCCACATCATCGGAATAGATAAAGCAATCCACATCGCCTCTTTTAATAGCCCCATGCTGGATCATGGGTTCAAAGTTGATAACGTCCCTCCAGTATTTGGATCCAAAGAGGACAATGGGGACGTAACGCTTCATTTTGCCTGTTTTTACAAGGGTGATGAGCTCGAACACCTCGTCGAGCGTGCCCATGCCACCAGGGAATACCACAAAAGCTTTTGCGAAATAGAAGAACCAAAATTTTCTAAGGAAGAAATATTTGAAATTAAAGGAAAGTTCAGGGCTTATGTACGGATTCGGAGATTGCTCTGTTGGGATCTGGATATTGAGACCAATTGAACGAGAATTTGCCCGTTGGGCACCCCGGTTAGTGGCCTCCATGATTCCCGGGCCTCCGCCAGAACACACAATGAACTGGTTAAGCGGGTTAGTGAATTTTTCCTGAGACCACTGGGAGAATCGAAAAGCGAGTTCTTCAGCTGAGTTATAAAACAAACTCATGTAGTGTTTAAATTCAGCTTCACGAAAACGATCGATCAATTCCTGGGGGCGATCAGGGGATCGATCCAATTCTTCTTTAATTATCTCCAAGTTTTTTTTAGCCTTGGCCTCTGGGAGTGTTCGGGAGGAACCGAAAAAAACAATCGTATTTTCTACCTCTTCTTTGCAGAAAGTATACGCCATATCAAGGAGTTCTGTACGCATGATCTTAAGGCGCTCTTCCATTTTTTGGTGGTAGATTGCGTCCCTAGAACATTTATGTTTATTATCTTTAGGCATGAAATTAATGAGAAAAGCTTACGTTGGAAAATTTAATAGTATTGTCGATTAATTTGTATATGCGAGCGCAAATGTTTGGGTTAGGTTGATCTTGCTCATCAAAGTCAGTTGGGTGGGCATAGACAAAATTAGGCATGATAACGCAGCGAAAATCGAGCATGAGGGAATTGGCAAAAGGCATGACCGCCATGTATGAGTGGTGACCTCCCGCGGAACAGAGAAACCCAACGACCTTATGATTCCAGGCATCGTTAGTGAGTTCTAATAAATTTTTGGTAGCTGCTGCGACATTATAATTATAAATAGGTGTGGCGAGAATAATACCATCCGCAGCAGCTATGGCTTCGGATAATTCAGTTAGGGCAGGGTGGTTATACGCATCAGCCCCATCGCATATAGGAAGATCGTAATTTTGGAGGTTTATGAATTGAGTTTCTACGGAAAGATCTTGTAAGGCATTGAATGCAAACTCAGCAAGAAGCCTGGATTTGCTTTCTGGATTTAGGCTGCAACTGATTATTAAGATGCTCATTGTTTACTGTGGTTTGTTAGAAAAAGTAAAAAGTCCCGATTATAAGTAATCGGGACTTTTTAAGGCTAGCAGTGTAACCTTTTAGATTCAAGGGAATTAATTAGGGATTAGCTGGGGCTGGTAAAGAATTCGTCTTCGCCAACGATAGAATTATCCACATCACTCGTTACGGGGGTGGCTGCAGCATCCTCTGTAGTCGTCGTCGTGGTGGTGGTCGTCGGGGTTGTGGTGGTGGTCGTTGAGATAACATCCTTACCTACGTTTGGATTACCCGTTTTTAGCGCTTCTTTTTTAGTGTCTTCGAGTGATTTCTTTGTATTATCTTCGAGTGTATTAAGTGCAGCTTTAGCAGTATTGCCGCTTAGAACCGTAGCTGGTGACTTGAGTGCCGTGAGGGCAGGTTTAGCAGCTTTAACTGCTGCGATAATTGCTTTGCTAAGGGTATTTTCATCCACAACAGCAACTACAAGGTTTTTCTCAGCTTCTGTGATTACCCCTGGCTTGGAGGTGCCGGAAATGATGTCACCTGTATCCACGTTCTTTTTACCAGAGCTGTCGATTTTGGCACCTGGGTTCAGTTCACTAGTAATTTGTTCAACGACTTCGTTGCCTGAAGCGTCCATAGAAACGTTATAAGTAGTTGACACAACATCACCGTCTGCATTGAAAATGGTCATGTTATAACTACCGGTATCAACGTTAAGTTCGAAAGCTACATAAAAGATGGTGCCGCGGATGCCAGCAGTACCGGCTTGGGTGACGACATCAAAAGTGGACTTTGGCCCTAGTTTCTTAACATTACCAACGAGTTCACCGTAGTTCAGGGTGAGCTCTGTTTTAGAGGCACTGGGGTCTGCTTGGATGAGCTCGAATTGACCGGCTGACGTATCGAAGGCTTCCTGCTTGCAAGAAGCGACTGTGATACTGGTATTGCTTGGAATGGTAATGATGGAGCCGTTTGAGAAAATCAATACGCAGGAACTGTTTGCCTCAGTATCAATAGTATAGCCCTCTCCGAATATTTGGCCATTGTGGAGAGGATAGGTGGCACCTGTGCTTTCATTAACGAGGAAAACCTCACCTTTGATTTGGGTGGCCTTCACTTTGCCTTTAGGCATTTCAGCAAGAGCGGTAGCGCTCAAGAGGATAACGGCAAATGAAGTGAGCAGTAATTTCTTTAGGGATGCGAATTTCATTTTGAATGCAATACGGGGTTAGTAAAATTTGGACGATCCAATCCTCATCCTAAAGGTTGCTAATCCTCATGCAAGCGCAAAATGAAATTCAAGAGGCTATTTTTAATAAAATTACAGCATTTGACCCGATGGGTGGTTTTTTACTAACGTTTCTGTTATTTAAGACTCAAGGCGGTTTTTCTCTTTTTTGAAACTTTTGGGGATGATCTGCTTCTCGTTACTGGAAGAGAAGGTGTACCAGATTTTACCTTTGTGGGCTTGAGTTGGGTATTAATTTTACGAAGGATTTCGGGGCCGTGAATTTCGAGCATCATTTTCTTTCGTAGGCTAACTGCTTTTTCGAACGCTTTTTTTTCTCCGTATTTTTTAATGGAGAAGGAGGTGCATTTTTGTACACCTGAAGCAGGCCTCCAGCTTACTGAAAAACATTCATGGACAGTGCCGTTTGGGCTGCGCTTTTTTGTTCTGCAGACGCCCAGCACGCCAGTGGTATTGCGGGCATCTTTAAATACAATGCGTCGGCCGGTTGATTGCTTCGGGATATCTGAGATTTTAGTGAAGAGGCTGTCCCTATATTCAATTGCGGCAGCTCGCGCTTGCTTCTTCCCACCCAGTTTTTTATCGCTAAAAAGCTTGGCGTAAGTTTTTCCGTTTCGGTAGGCCCGTACGAACCATCCGTGCGTTGATCCAGAATCGATGCGGCTGATTCCTTTATTGGGTTTTTGTTTTTTTGTTTTCATCTCATCCTCTCCTTTTTGTTAACTTAACTTATTATAGTTATAACATATTATACTTTTAGTGTAATATCAACACATTTTGCTAATTTATTTATAGATATTATATTTTAATTTCAAAAAACTAAGCATAGCGATGCGATGTCTGAGAAAAATCGGTCAAACAGGATATGCATAGCGCGGAGCAAGATTGCCCTTATGCATGGCTCCTAAACGCAGTTACAAGAGATAATCCCCTAGTACTGAGTTTACTATTTTATGAGATGAGTGCTCTGATGCAGCCAAGTTCTTGAATGGGAGAGATGGTGAGCTCTTCATCTTGGAGTGCGATGATGCCCTTTAATGCGGCATAGGCTCCGGACATTGTGGGGATCATGCAAACGCTGTGGAGGATGGCCTCTTCCCTGATTTTACAATCGTCTTGCTGGGGAATTACCCCTTCTGGGGTATTGATAATCATCTGCATATCGCCGTTTTTAATCAGGTCGAGTACATTTGGTCGGGCACCGTCTGATATTCGGAATAGATTGCGTACGGTGATGCCATTTTGCTCTAGATAATCTACGGTACCAGCTGTGGCATATATGTTAAACCCAAGCGCCTGGAGCCGTTGGGCTAAGTCGATTGCTTTGGGCTTGTCTGTGTTTTTGACGGAAATAAAGACATTGCCGCGAGTGGGGAGGCCTGGCTGGGCACCGCTTAGGCTTTTGGCAAAAGCGAGGCCGATGTCTGTGTCGCGCCCCATGACTTCGCCAGTGCTGCGCATTTCAGGAGAAAGCATAACAGGACTACCCGGAAAACGATTAAAAGGAAATACAGACGTTTTAATGCACCAGTATTCCGGGTCAACCTCTCGTGTGAAGCCGATATCTTTGAGTTTTTCTCCGGCCATGACTCGAGCGGCATATTTTGCTAACGGTACACCGATTGCTTTAGCAACAAACGGAATGGTCCTAGATGCTCGCGGGTTGACCTCTAGTACATACAGATCGTCATCTTTAATGACGAATTGGGTATTCATGAGGCCGATAACCTCGAGTTCGCGCGCCAAGGCATAAGTGGCCTTTCGGATGCGTTCAATCATTTCACGACCTACGGTGTGCGGGGGCATGACCATGCAAGCGTCACCGGAATGTACGCCCGCGTGCTCAACATGTTCCAGCATCCCACCGATCACGGTTGTTTCGCCATCGCTGACACAATCGACATCTAATTCAATAGCATCTTCGAGGAATTGATCGAGGAGGACAGGTTTACCCGGAGCGGCATCAAAAGCTTCTCGAACCGCCTTTTTGAGACCCTCCATATCATAAATAATAAACATGCCACGGCCACCTAATACAAACGAAGGCCTTAATAAGATAGGAAAACCGATTTCGCCGGCGACCTCGTAAGCTTTTTCCGGGGTAAGCGCCGTACGATTTTTGGGCTGTTTGAGCCCAAGCTTGCTCAAAATTTGTTTAAATAGCTCCCTATCCTCAGCGCGCTCGATGGATTCGGGAGTGGTGCCTAATATATTAACTCCATGCTCTTTAAGTTCTAGCGCTAAGTTTAATGGCGTTTGCCCACCCAGTTGAATGATAGCGCCCTCGCACTGTTCCTGATAATAAATTTCGAGCACATCGCCTAGGGTGAGCGGTTCGAAGTAGAGGCGACTAGAAGTATCGTAGTCCGTGGAGACGGTTTCAGGATTTGAGTTTACCATGACGGTTTCAAAACCCTGTTCTCTTAAAGCAAATGAAGCGTGAACGCAGCAGTAGTCAAACTCGATGCCCTGGCCGATGCGGTTTGGCCCGCCACCAAGGATCATGATCTTACGTTTATCGGAAGGAATGATTTCGTTTTCCAAGCCGTACGTAGAGTAGTAATAAGGCGTTTTTGCTTCAAATTCAGCGGCACAGGTGTCTACTAGCCGGTAGACGGTATTGACCTCGAATTTGTTACGCAGTTTACGAATTTCCCGCCCCTTACAGCGCAGGATGTTTCCAATTTGTTTATCCGAAAAACCATATTGCTTGATTTTCATCAACAGCTCCGGGGTAAGGAAATCCTTGGTTTTACCGATCAGAGAACGCTCGAGATCTACTATTTCTTTGAGCTGATGGAGGAACCAAGGGTCTATTTTGCTGAGCTCGTGGACCTTTGCAACGCTCATGCCAGCAATAAAAGCAAAACGAACAAAGAAAATGCGCTCGGCGGTAGGTTTGGCGACATTAGCCATGAGTTCATGGCTATCCTTTACCTCCCATTGCCCGTATTTTCCCCCGCCCCCGAAACCGAGACTACCGATTTCAAGCGACCTAACCGCTTTTTGGAAAGATTCCTTAAAAGTACGCCCGATGGCCATGGCTTCCCCAACTGATTTCATGGAAGAGGTTAACGTTGTATCTGCTCCCGGGAATTTTTCGAAAGTAAAGCGAGGGATTTTGGTGACAACGTAATCAATAGAAGGCTCGTAGCTGGCAAATGTTTCTCCTGTAATATCGTTTTTAAGTTCATCTAGCGTGTAGCCGACTGCCAGTTTGGCGGCAAGCTTAGCTATGGGGATGCCCGTTGCCTTCGATGCAAGCGCGGAGGAGCGCGAGACACGAGGATTCATTTCAATAACAATCATATGACCATTTTCCGGATTAATGGCGAATTGGACATTGCTGCCACCTGTTTCGACCCCGATGGCACGTATAACGGCAAAAGAAGCATCGCGCATGCGTTGGTATTCTTTGTCTGAAAGCGTCATGGAAGGCGCTACGGTAATGGAGTCCCCCGTGTGAATGCCCATGGGATCAAGATTTTCGATCGCGCAGATAACAACACAGTGGTCATTTTTATCCCGCATGACCTCCATTTCGAATTCCTTCCAGCCCAAAAGACCCTCTTCAATGAGAACCTCATTGACCGGAGAGGCATCCAAACCCTTTGTGACCATTTCTTCAAACTCTTCTTTGTTGTAGGCGATGCCACCGCCCTTGCCCCCCATAGTATAACTGGGGCGTATAATGATGGGGTAGCGGCCTATTTCCAGAGCGATTTCCCTGGCTTCGGGACGAGTGTGCGCGACATTAGATTTAGGGACGCTCAGGCCGATGTCGATCATGATTTGGCGAAAAAGAGCACGATCTTCGCCTCGCTCGATGGCTTGAACGTTTGCGCCGATCATTTCGACACCGTACTTATTTAAGATGCCCGCTTTTTCAAGACTGACAGAAAGATTCAGGGCCGTTTGGCCTCCTAGCGTTGGAAGTAAAGCATCCGGACGTTCCTTGGCGATGATCTTTTCAATGATATCAATCGAAAGAGGCTCAATGTAGGTAGCATCGGCAAACTCGGGATCTGTCATAATGGTAGCCGGATTTGAGTTGATGAGAATGACTCGATAACCCTCTTCTTTAAGGGCTTTGCACGCTTGCGTGCCACTGTAGTCAAATTCGCACGCCTGACCTATAATGATGGGGCCAGCGCCTATGATTAGAATAGATTGGATGTCCGTTCGTTTGCTCATTCAAGGTTACAGTTTGCTGATGAGAGGGTGCAAGGCAAGGGTATTTGATTGTAATGTTATGGGCGATCCTTTGTATCAAAAAAAAGGGCAATTGAATACTACAATTGCCCTTTTTTTGCTAAAACTAACTAAAACTTAGCCCATGATAAAACTATCGAGTGCCTTGGCAACGATATGTTTATCTAAACGAGCAAATTTGACTAAGCCCTGATCTTCCGGGACCTCGACGCGACCCTGAACAAGAGGGAGGGCATATTTATAGAATTGAAAAGCCATGGAAGTGCCGGATTCGTGAATCCAGTTTTTAGGAACCATTTTAACTTCATTGGCTATTTTTTCAAGAGCGGTTAGGCTGGTATCACAGGTATATAAGTCTGTGTCGCCTCTAAGAAGAGTGATCATCATTCCACTGTGACCTTCCATTGCTGCTTGAACCGCATTTTGGCCTGCTAAATAAGCTTCATTATTGTCTGTTTGGGAAGACATGTGAGCAGCGCATCTTTGGGTTGTTCCCAATTTAGTAGATTTTGCGCTTACACCGATTTCCTCCTCGACGATACTGCGCAGATATTCTCCCGCGCCCCCTAATTGTTTGTGGCCAAAAGCATCTACCATTGCAGAAGCGTTAGCGAGGTAATTACCGTCTTGGTCTACAGTGCCTTCACTGACAACAACCAAGCAATAAGGGTTTTGTTTGAGGACGTTTTGCACATCTTCAACAAACTTTTCTTTTACGAAAGGAACCTCTGGGAGGTAAATTAGGTGAGGAGGGTCCATCTCCTGATTGCGTCTTTTAGCAAGAGAAGCACCAGCGGCGATCCAACCCGCGTTACGGCCCATTACCTCTACAATAGAGACCAAGTCATGATTTCCCATAGCGGCGTGGTCGTTGCCCATCTCGCGAATGGTTGTAGCAATGTATTTAATGACGCTACCGTAGCCAGGGCAGTGATCTGTGATTGGCAGATCATTATCAATGGTTTTAGGGATGCCGATGACACGTAAAGCGTAACCACGTGCTTTAGCTAACTCGTCTATCTGATGAGCGGTATCCTGGGAGTCGTTGCCCCCAATATAAAAGAAATAGCGAATGTTGTGCGCTTCGAAAACATCCAGGACGCGATCGAGATCTTGGGATTTTTTGATTTTATAGCGACAGCTACCCAATGCGGAACCCGGTGTGTACCGAAGGGCTCTGATCGTTTGCTGAGATTCTTCCGCAAGGTCGATCAAGTCTTCATTCAAAATACCCTCTATGCCGTTTAAGCCGCCATAGATCTCTTCGACACAGTCGTAGTTCAATGCTTCGCTGATGACTCCTGCTAAACTTGCGTTAATTACTGATGTAGGCCCGCCTGATTGCGCTACTAAAACGTTTCCAATTAATTCTTCAGCCATATGCTTTTACAAAATATCTGTTGGCTAAAAATTAGCATTTGCTCCTTAAATTGCAAACCTTTATCGCAATTTAAGCTATAAAACCTGCTCGAATAGGACATTTTTTGATTCCGGAAAGCGACTTTGCCAAGATTTGGACTCCTTAATGAATGCGTTTACTTGTGCCTTGGCTAAACCAACAGAGGCTTTCGCGTCCTCGTAAATAGCATCAATTTCAGAAGCTGTTAGTAATAATTCCTTTTCGGATTTTAAGTATTGAATAAAAATATCTGATGGAGCGGATTCTTCCAGCATGCTCTTACGGGCGGCCAAAGCATGTTTTTTAATGAGTTCATGGGCTGTTTCGCGACCGACCCCCTTTTTGATTGCCTGCATTAAGACCTGAGTCGTCATAAGCCAGGGAAGATTTTGCTCATTTTCGCGGGCTATTTGAGCTTCATAGACCTCCATTTGCCGAAGAACGGCCATGAAGGTTTCCAGAATACCATCGATCGTGAAAAAACTATCCGGAAGAAAAACCCTACGAGCCACAGAGCAAGAGACATCACCCTCGTTCCATTGGTTACCCATGACCTCTGCGGCGGTTGTTGCAGACCCTTTTAGTAATGCGCAAAAGCCATTGATGCGCTCGCAGCTACGTGCGTTTACCTTGTGAGGCATGGCAGAAGAACCCGTTTGACCTTTCGCGAAACCCTCACTGACCAGGTTTTGCCCAGCCATGAGGCGCATCGTGGTGGCAAAGTTGGCCGGAGCCGCTGATAATTGCAGCAAAGCAGAAACCACTTCATAGTCCAAGGATCTTGGGTAGATCTGGCCGACATTAGTCAATGTTTTTACGGCACGCAGGTGAGCGGTTAGTTTTTCTTCGAATTGTTTGACCTTTTGAGCGTCATCATTAAATAAACGCAATAAGTCTAGCTGGGTGCCGACAGCGCCCTTGACTCCGCGAAATGAATAGCCCTCTATTAAATGATCCAGGCGGGAGATGGATCTAATAAGCTCCTCCCCATACATGGCGAACCGTTTGCCAAGCGTAGTCAGCTGGGCGGGAACATTATGCGAACGGGCGGTGATGATAGTGTCTTGGTGCACTTCTGCTTTTTGTGCAAGCAAAGTAAGGACGGAAACGGCTTTAATGCGTGTGAGTTTAAGGGATTCGAGTATTTGATATTGTTCTATATTTTCCGTTAGATCTCGGCTCGTCATGCCCTTATGAATATCTTCATGTCCTGCCAAGGCACAAAACTCCTCTATACGCGCCTTTACGTCGTGTTTAGTTTTTTCTTCCCGTGCTCGAATGGAGGCAAGATCCACGTTTTCGACATTTTTTTCGTATGACTGGATAGCATCATCAGAAATAGCTAACCCGAGGTCTTGTTGTGCTTTTAGGACAGCAATCCAAAACCTCCTTTCGAGGACGACTCTGTTTTCCGGGCTCCAGAGGAAAGCCATTGAAGAAGATGCGTAACGTTCGGCGAGTATGTTTGGTATAGACACGATCAGAAATGAAGTTTTTTTATAATTAAACCTTATGGAGGTAATCCTCAATGCATTTCGTGTAAAAAGATATACAATATATCGTTGTTGTGAAAAAGCTGCTATGCGCACAGCCACTTGGGTAATCTCTGGATATTGACATTTATGGCCATTTTTTGTTTGTAAAGGGAAGGAAACTTCTCCTAAATAGTCTAATTTAGAATCATTATAAAATGAAACTCAATCCATCACATAAGCAACAATTAGAGGCAGCTTTGGCGGAAAAAGGCCTTAGGGCTACTCGGCAACGGCAAGTCGTTTTTTCTGTTATAATGGATAAACGAGATCACCCAACGGTTGATGATGTCTTTTCGCGCTGCAAGGCCATTATGCCCTCCATTTCTTTAGCAACGGTATATAATTGTTTGGAGACGCTTGTGGACTGCAAGTTGGTGAGACAGGTTAACTTTGATCGGCAGCCAACGCGCTTTTGTCCTAACGTGGTACCACATGCGCACTTTCATTGTAAAGAGACCGGTAAAGTATTTGATGTTCCTCTCTCTCCAGAGGCGTTTGATAGCTTGAGCAAAAATTTGCCGAAAGGCTGTGATATTGATTCTATAGACATTCTGGTGCATGGAACGTCTTCTCATTCTTTAAATTAAAACGAAACCTAGGTAATATATTATATGGACCAACTTGAAATCAAAAACCTCAATGTTTTTATTGAAAACCAGCACATCCTGAAGGATTTTACGTTAAACGTTCCCAAAGGACAGGTTCATGCCATTATGGGCCCTAACGGCACAGGAAAAAGCACGTTAGCAAAAGCTCTCGTAGGGCACCCTGAGTATGAAATAGACTCGGGTGAAATTACACTGGATGGGCAAAACGTAGTGGGTATGGCGCCAGATGAAATATCCCGCATGGGGTTATTTATGGCCTTTCAGTACCCGAATTCTATTCCCGGCGTAACGCTTGCTAATTTTATTCGCGCGGCGGTACAGGCACGGATGAAGGAAAAAGAGACATTTGTAGCCACCGATTATTATAAAAGACTTTATGAGAAGATGGATCTTTTGGGAATTGATCGCTCTTTCACGTCTCGTGCTATCAATGATGGCTTTTCCGGCGGGGAGAAGAAGCGTTGTGAAATCCTGCAGATGATGATGCTTGCGCCCAAGTATGCGGTGTTGGATGAAACGGACAGTGGGCTGGATATTGACGCGTTGAAAGTTGTGGCAGAAGGTGTTGAGAAAATGCGTGGTCCGGAGACCGGCTTCTTGATTATCACACACTATCAGCGGTTGCTTAATTATATTGTTCCAGACGTAGTCCATGTGATGTACAACGGTCAGATTGTCCGCAGCGGAGGCAAAGAACTTGCACTTGAGCTTGAGGCCAAAGGATATGATTGGGTGAAACAAGAACTGGCGAACTCGAATTAATATTATAGTATGAGTACACCAAATCCCGTTGATATAGATCGTTCCAAGGGCTACTTTCATTATGATGTTAAGTATAAGCATGATGCGGGCTTCGGCTTGACCCATGACACGATTGATTACATTTCAGATATTAAAGAAGAAGCAGATTGGATTCGGGAGCATCGACATAAAGCGCTTGATGTCTTTCTCAGTAAACCGATCCCAACTCACTGGGCATCCAAAGATCTCGATAATATTGAATTTGAAAAAATACGTTATTATCTCTCTCAAGGAAGCAAGCCAACACGTTCATGGGATGAGGTGCCGGAAGATGTAAAAAGAACCTTTGAACGCCTGGGCATTCCTGAGCAAGAACGTAAGTTTCTTGCGGGCGTGGAAGCGCAGTTTGATAGTGAGGCCGCTTATTCCAATATGCAAAAAAGTTTGGAGAAAGAAGGGGTTATCTTTGTAGGCTCTACAGAAGGCCTTATGAAGTATCCTGAGATCTTCAAGCCGTATTTTGGCAAAGTGATACCGACTGGGGACAACAAGTTTAGCGCTCTGAATAGTGCTGTTTTCAGTGGAGGCAGTTTTATTTATGTGCCAAAGGGCGTGAAGGTGAAGCAGCCCCTGCAGGCGTATTTCCGAATTAACGCGGAAATGTTTGGCCAATTTGAGCGTACCTTGATCATTGTTGATGAAGGCGCTGAGGTGACTTATATGGAAGGTTGTACTGCGCCTAAGTTTGAGACGGCTACGCTGCACTGTGCGGTAGTAGAACTCGTGGCCCTTAAGGGTGCGAAGCTGCAATACATTACGGTGCAAAATTGGTCTAATAACGTGTTCAATCTCGTGACCAAACGCGGCATGGCTATGGAAGACGCAGAAGTGCGCTGGATCGACTGTAATATTGGGTCTCGTTTGACGATGAAGTATCCTGGGGTTATTCTCAAAGGTCGCAGGGCTCGCGGAGAGGTGCTTTCAATTGCACTTGCAAACAATGGCCAACACCAAGATACCGGTGCTAAAATGATCCACGTGGCAGATGAAACAACTTCGAACATTATCGCTAAATCGATAAGCATCGGAGAAGGCCGTTCTACCTATCGTGGCATGGTCAGCATTCCCAAGCATTTAAAGAATTGTAAGAACAATACGGAGTGCGATGCCTTATTGATCAACGCGACTAGCCGTACCGATACCTATCCGGCGATTACCGTGCAGGGAGATCATAACTCGGTACAGCATGAAGCCAGTGTCTCTAAGATAGATTCGGAGAAGATTTTCTACATGATGCAACGCGGTCTTTCGGAAGCGGAGGCCATGAGCTTGGCCGTAAACGGCTTTGTGAACGATTTGGTTCGCGAATTTCCTATGGAGTACAGCGTTGAGCTCAAGCGGTTGATCGAGATGGAGATGGAAGGCTCAGTCGGATAGTTTCTTATACAACAATATATATAAAAAAATTTTCAAAATGGTTATATCACAAGATGCCAAAACATCAATGACGAGCATGCTAAAGCTAGAGCAGTTACAGACATTTCAGTCTCATGTATCATCCTATCATGCGATTTGCCCGTGGCTTTACGGGGAGAAGCAAAAGAGTTGGGAGATTTATCAGGCTTTGCCGTTTCCTAAACCAAAGGATGAAACCTGGCGCTTTTCAAGATCTACAAAATTTGAGCTTGCTCAATATGCTTTGCCTGGAAAATTAGATCCCGCTATAGAAGAGACGCTGGAAGAGCGCTCTAATTTTATTTCTTCTTTCGCCGGAAAAATGGTTTTCGCGGACGATTACACTATCTGCTTCAAAAGCTTGCCTGAAGAGCTGGTCAAACAAGGTGTTCGCTGGAAGCCCTTAAGTGAAGCGATTAGGGAGGATGTGGATTTATTGAAACCTTATCTTCTGAAAAATTATGGAACGATCGGTTCGGATAAGTTCTTTAACCTACATGCCACCTTTTTCCGCGAAGGTACATTTCTTTATATTCCTAAAAATGTAGTGATAGAAGAACCGTTGATTTCGTATCATTGGTCTGTGGCGGATCAAGGCGCTCTTTTCCCTCACACGCTTGTGATTGCGGAAGAAGGGGCTAAGGCAAACTTAATCGATGTATTTCAATCCGAAAATAAGGAGAGTAAAGCCTTTTCCTGCGGTCTGGCAACGATTATCGCCAAGGAAGGCGCGGATGTGTTTTATAAATCTGTTCAAAATTGGAACCAGAATACGCTTTCTTTGCAAATTAATGACAACGTGGCAGATAAGAATGCCCAGCTCAAATCAACTTCATTGAATCTTGGGGGCTCGACTGCGCGAACAGAAGCAAAGACCCATATTCAAGGTGAAGGCGCGCATGTTAAGATGTATTCTTTAACGGTCGCGAATAATGAGCAAGAGATAGATCAACGTACCTACCAATCGCATGAAGCGCCGAACACGGTTTCTGATCTACTTTATAAAAACGCACTGTTAGATAACGCCAGAACAATTTTTGCGGGTCTTATTCGAGTAGAGCCTAATGCGCAAAAAACGGACGCTTATCAAACAAATCGCAATCTGTTGCTTAGCCCGACTGCGCAATCTAATTCGCTGCCCGGATTGGAGATTGAGGCAAACGATGTTAAATGTTCACATGGGGCTACTTCCAGTATGATTAACCCTAGTGAGCTATTTTACTTTCAAAGCAGGGGGATCAAGAAACAACAGGCGGAAGAGTTGCTTGTATTCGGGTTCTTTGAAGAGATTATTCAAAAGTTTGAGAATCAAGAGCTGGCAGAAGCTATGCGAGACTTGATCAAAACAAAGTTTAAGCGATAACAACTAACGCATTAGCAAAAATTTAATCACAACGATAGCATGTCGGAATATATCAAAATCTTGGACCAGGAAGGTGTATTTAATGCGATTAAAGACATTTTACTCAAAGAGGCCTGTAATAAAAAAGTAACGGTAGGGTTGACTGGAGGAAGCACCCCGAAGGCTTTTTACGCCTGGGCGGTCAAACAAGGGCACTTTGATTCAGATGATTTTAAGAATGTTGTTTGGTCTGTGAGCGATGAGCGTTGTGTGCCGCTTTCCAGTGAGGAGAGTAATTTTGGTAATGCGGATCGTATGCTGTTAGCGCCTCTTGGTATTGAGGGCGCGCATAAATTACCATGGCCGGTTGATTTAGCGCCTCAAGATGCCGCAAAGGCTTATGGGCAAGCCTGGCAAAAGCAATTTGGCGATGATGCTACGTTTGATATCTGTTTTTTAGGCATGGGGGAAGACGGCCATACCGCTTCTATTTTCCCAGGGAGCTTGTTGTTGGAAAAACCCTGCGGAGAAAATTTCGCCGCGATTGATGTTCCGGGTAAAGGATGGCGGCTCAGCATCACCCCTGAAGGATTGGGGAAATGCGCACATGTGGTGATTGTTGTGACAGGATCAAATAAAGCGTCTGTTTTGAAAGAGGTTTTGGAGGGGGCTATAGCTGTGAAGAAACACCCATCCCAATTGCTCCGAACGTTGAATACGAAAGTGACATGGCTCGTTGACCACGAGGCTGCAGCTTTGCTGGAAAATACAGCTGGCCGGTAAGTTGACTAGGATTTTTTAAACGGAGGTTGCGTTACCTTTTGAACCGTTTTGACGAGTGGAGATCTCGTGTCATGGGGGGCCGTAAATAAGTGAATATTTGCGGTCTCTTGACCAATAATTTCCTGGGCACGCTTAAGTGCCTCTTTGGTGGAGAGATTTGGGTTTTTGGGTTTATTGGGGAAAAAATTATTTTCGCCTATAATGTCGTAGATGCCAGAGTTTTTTAAGACGCGCTCAAAATCATGTCCTGCGCCACTGATAATCAGATCTCTATCCTTCTCTCTGGCGAATCGAGCAAGATCGCCAATGGCCATGACGCTTGTAGCGTCAATATGATGGGCGTTGCGCACTCGCAAAATAATCACTTTGATGCTAGGATCTTCGTAGAGTAGCCTGGCTTGGTCTAGGAAAATATCAGAAGAACCGAAGAAAAGATCTCCTTCAACATGTACAATAGAGATGCCGGGAATTTCGGGTTCGCCCGAGCCTTTGGTTTTTTCTGTAAGCTCACCGTGGCTATTAAAGGAGTAGGCAATAAGTTGCGGTTTACTGACCTTTTTGAGAAAGAGTATAATAGACGATGCGGCTCCTATATATATAGCTTGGTCTAACGGAAAGAGCAGACCGGAAAAAAATGTTACCAGAAAGACAGTCGCATCGGATCGGGTTGATTTGATGATGGCGCCGATGTGTTTTATGTTAATTAAAGAGCAGCCCACTATAATAACAATGGTAGCAAGCGAGGCAGTGGGAATATGGCCGATGAAGGGTCCTAAGAGTAATACGCCAATGACCAAAAGCGTGCCGCTTATAATACTGGACAAGGGAGTTTGCGCGCCACTGGCTCGATTAAGAGAAGAACGGGTGAGTGAGCCGGAAATCGTCATTCCAGAACCAAACGCGCTAGCGCAGTTGGCGAAACCGAGGCTCAGCATTTGTTGATTGAGGTCGATTCTTTCTCCCGATTGGGCGGCAAGGGTTTTTGAAATAGAAGAACTCTCTAGGATAACCAGGAAAGCGATTGCAAAGGCCGTAGCCCCCAAGCGGCTAATCAACTCAAACGTAAACTCGGGAATAGAGAGAGGCCAATGCCCCGGAGGAAATGCGTCCAAAAACTCTACGGATATTTTAAATTGGGACATCACAGACCCTAAAAGAGCGCTTAACAAGATGGCTAAAATGATGTTAGGCCAATGTGGGCGGGCTTTTTTCAGCGCGATGTACACGAGTGCTGTAAATATTGAAATCAACACAGAAGGGATTTGAATGACCCCGACCTGTTTGATGATCTCGCTAAAAGCAGTAAAAAAAGTTGGTTCTCTGGGGATATGGAGGCCTGTTGCCTGGTCTAGCTGGTTGATTATAATGAGGAGAGCGGCTGCGGTTATGTAGCCCGAAACAACACTCATGGAAACATATTGCGTAAGAGCAGCAAGCCGCAGTACAGAGC
Source organism: Verrucomicrobia bacterium CG1_02_43_26 (assembly GCA_001872735.1). Taxonomy (NCBI): domain Bacteria; kingdom Pseudomonadati; phylum Verrucomicrobiota; species Verrucomicrobia bacterium CG1_02_43_26. Next base: position 256,309 of record MNWT01000006.1, read on the forward strand.
CAAGGATGAGAACAACGCCGACCATGAGGACGAGCGTGGGAAGGGCGATGATCGCTATTTCCGGAGGGAGACCTAGCGCTAGAAAAGCACTCAAAATAAGAGCGGCCGTGGCGTTTGTTGGCCCGAGCATCAGGTAGCGCGAGCTGGCAAAAATAGGGCCCAAAATCGAACCAATGGCTGAGGCATAGATCCCGAAGGTGACGGGGAAGCCGGCTAATAAAGCATATGCCATCCCTTGGGGGAAATCGAGTAAAGATACCGTAGAGCCCGCTTTTGCGTCTGCCTTAAGTTTGCGTAATGAATACCCTTTGAACGCGCAAAGTATAGGGAAAAAGTGTTTTATGGTCTGAAATAACTTCATGACAACAGGAAACGGTTGGAGATTCCTTTCTCTCATCTAATATTGATGAAGGTGTAAAGGATGGCGAGGATAAATCTTTTGTGTGAATGTGGGCGCTTAGGGAAGTAGCTTGAAATAGACTCTTTTTCCAATCTGAAAAATATGAGCGTCTTGGGTTACTTCGATTGGCATAAACGGATCCGTTGCCTTTTCATTATCGACTTTAACGGAACCTTGCTCTAGCAGCCTCCTAATTTCTTTTTTACTCGGGAATAATTGAGTTGCGGCAATCAGATCAATTAAATTCATTGTGAGCTCAGGCGATAGGCTAGCAAAGCTAAACTCAGGCATATCCTCCGGTAAGTTTCCTTTAGAGAAGACAGATTCGAATTGGGCGAGCTCATGAGCTCCTTGTTCCGGTGAATAAAAACGGGAAACAAGTGCCTGGGCGAGCGCCTTTTTCATGGCCATGGGGTGAGCGTCTTTGAGTTGCTCGACTTCATGAGGTGTCTTTAAAAGCAGTAATTCGTAATAAACCCACATGGTGTCATCGCTAATAGACATGATTTTACCAAACATATCCTTAGCCGTATCATTAAAAGAAATGTAATTATCATAGCTTTTCGACATCTTTTGCACGCCATCTAAGCCAACGAGCAGGGGCATACAGATAACGGCTTGCTCAGACATGCCGGCATCCTTTTGTAAGATCCTGCCTACGAGTAGGTTGAAAAGCTGGTCGGTGCCGCCGAGCTCAACGTCTGCCTGAACCATTATAGAATCATAGCCTTGGACGAGCGGGTAGAGGAACTCTACAATCGAAATGGGGGTATTGTGTTGATAGCGCTTGGAAAAATCGTCCCTTTCGAGCATGCGGGCAACGGTCATTTTGCGTGCCAAGTTTAAGGAGTCCGCAAACGTCATATCCTTAAACCATTCACTATTATAGCGAACTTCGGTTTTATCCTTATCCAGAACCTTAAAAACCTGGTCGAGATAAGTTTTGGCGTTTATTTGAACCTCTTCCGTAGATAGCACCGGACGGGTGGCGGAACGACCTGAAGGATCGCCTATCATAGCTGTGTAATCCCCTATAATCAAGACAGCTTGGTGCCCAAGCTCCTGAAATTGGCGCAATTTATTGAATACGACTAGATGGCCAAAAGTGAGGTCAGGGCGAGTAGGGTCTACGCCTAATTTGACCCGTAATGGCTTATTAGAAGCCATTTTGCTTTTTAAATCCTCTTCCCCGATCAAGGTGTCTGTACCCTGTTTGATGATATTTAGCGCATTCATTAGAGGGGCAGTATAGTGGGACAAAATCTTTTGGTAAAGCTTTAAGATAGTAAGGCTTTAATATATACCATTGATCTTTATTCATCTTGTTGATTTATTTATAATTAAATTAATTTTTAAATTGACATTATATTTATTTATTAACATAATACTAT